>JBIJCV010000129.1:0-5382 GCA_044344525.1 Gammaproteobacteria bacterium
AAGTGCAGGTCAAGGTCATCAGTACCGGTGTCGGCGGCCTCAGTGCCTCGGATATCACGCTTGCCGCCGCATCGAAGGCCATCATCATCGCCTTCAATGTTCGTGCCGACGGAGCCGGACGCCAGGTGATCAAGGAAACCGGTGTAGACGTGCGTTACTACAGCATCATCTATCAGGCTATCGATGATGTGCGTGCAGCGATCACCGGAATGCTTTCGCCGGTGATCCGGGAGCAGATCGTCGGCCTTGCGGAGGTTCGCGACGTATTCAAGTCGCCGAAATACGGTGATATTGCCGGTTGTCTGGTCATCGACGGTTACGTGCGTCGCAATAATCCGATTCGGGTACTCAGAAACAATGCGGTCATCTATGAAGGTGAGCTGGAGTCCTTGCGGCGTTTCAAGGATGACGTCAACGAAGTCCGTGCGGGCACCGAGTGCGGCATCGGCGTTCGAAACTACAACGACGTGAAACCCGGTGACCAGATCGAGTGCTACGAACGGATCGTGGTTGAACGGACCGGATGAGTCCGGTTTGTTGCTGCGCAGCTGATCATGGCTCGTGAGTTTCAGCGGAGTCGCCGCATCGAAGAAAGGATCCAGCGAGTGCTGTCGGATGTGATCCGTACGCAGTTGCGGGACCCTCGCGTCGAGGGTGTTGTCATTACCCATGTGCGCGTATCGCGTGATCTGGGTGTTGCCTGGGTTTATTACTCTACCTATGACGGCGGCACCGCTGCGGTTTCCGAGTTGCAGGTGGGGCTTGACCGGGCGAGCGGGTTTCTGCGCTCACATCTCGCACGTGAACTCACTACCCGTACTGTTCCGGATTTGCGTTTCCGGTTCGATGACGTGGGCGAAAGAAGCCGCGAACTAGATCGCCTGATCGATACCGCTGTCGCCACATCAAAGTCCGGTGAGAGCGTCGATTCTGAGCCTCAGGCGGATCCCGCTGACGAAACTCCCGGTCAGGCCGGGCAGTCGTGACTGGCGTCATTCCAGACCTGCAGACGAGCGCAAGGGCAGGCAGGTTGCGTCGGAAAGTGGATGGACTGTTGCTGCTGGACAAGCCCTCCGGGATTACATCAAACGCTGCGCTACAGAAGCTCAAGTGGCTGTATGGGGCCCGTAAAGCAGGCCACACTGGCAGCCTGGATCCTCTGGCAAGCGGTATGTTGCCCTTGTGCTTCGGTGAGGCGACCAAGTTTTCACAGTATCTGCTCGGCGCTGACAAGACCTATCTTGTCCGGGCCAGGTTTGGTGCCCGCACCGATACTGCGGATGCTGATGGTGTCATTGTTGAGACAACGGAGGCCATGATTCCCGATGAGGCTGCGCTTCTGCGCGCTCTGCACAATCTGACGGGTCCGATCGCACAGATTCCACCAATGTACTCTGCGCTGAAGCACCAGGGGCAGCGACTCTATGAAATCGCCCGGGCGGGTAGGGAAGTGGCGCGCCCAGCCCGGCCGGTTCAGATCCATAGCTTCGAAATCCAGCACTTTGATCGGGTGACGCCTGTGCTGAAGGTTTGCTGCAGCAAAGGAACGTATATACGTGTTTTGATTGAAGATCTTGCCAAGAGCCTTGGTTCTCTTGCGCATGTTATCGAGCTGCGACGGACCTCGGTGAGTTCGTTTGGTGAGTCGGTCATGACCACAGTTGAGCAGTGCATCTGTGCTGCAGAGGCCGGAACCGACGCTCTGGATGCTTTGCTCCTGCCGCTTGACCAGGTGGCCGGCCAGTGGCCACTGATCAGGCTTGGGCCTGCGGAGATTAATCTCCTGCTGCGCGGCAGTCAGGTCGTGGCACCCGCAGGCGTGGCGGCTGGCATGTTTCGCCTTTACAGCCAGGGGGGCAGTTTCTTCGGTATGGGTGAGGTAATGACCGATGGCCAACTGGTATCACGGCGCCTGCTGGCCCACGACCCCAGCACCTCAAACGACGACATCCCGGTGGCTCGGCTATCACTATGACCAATACATGGTTAGAATAGCGCCGGATTTACATGGGCTAATATCAAGCGTTTGGCAACAGGAGAAGGCTGGAATGCCCCACACGGCAGAAGCAAAGAGCAAGATTGTTGGTGAGTATCGCCGCGGAGCGGCGGATACCGGTTCGCCTGAGGTGCAGGTTGCACTGATGTCGGCGCGTATCACGGAATTGACCGATCACTTTAGCCGCCACCAGAAAGATCATCATTCCCGTCAGGGTCTGCTTCGTCTGGTCAATCAGCGGCGCAAGCTGCTGGATTATCTGCGTTCTGCAGACGTCGAACGCTACAAGAGCCTGATCGAGAAGCTTGGCCTGCGTCGTTAGTCGGACGCCGGGTTCATACCTTTCCGGGTTTGTTTGGACCAGTCTGCCCTGAACGGCGACTGGTCCCTCTCTCCATTGCCTTGCCAGAAAATTTGAGGAATTCATTGTGGCCATAGTTAAAAAATCTTTCCCATACGGTGAGCACCAGGTAACCATCGAGACTGGCGAGATCGCCAGGCAGGCGGGCGGTGCTGTCATTGTCAGTATCGGCGATACGATTGTCCTGGTTACAGCCGTTGCCAAGAAAGAGGCGGTACCGGGCAAGGACTTCTTCCCGCTGACGATTGATTATCAGGAAAAGACTTTTGCTGCTGGCCGTATTCCTGGCGGTTTTTTCCGGCGTGAGGGACGTCCGAGTGAAAAGGAGACGCTGACTTCACGATTGATCGACCGTCCGCTTCGTCCGTTGTTCCCGAAGGGTTTTCTGAACGAAGTGCAGGTTATTGCCACGGTTGTTTCTGTTGACCCCCAGATTGATCCCGATATTCCTGCGATGCTCGGTGCATCGGCGGCAGTGGCGCTCACCGGCGCACCTTTTCTCGGTCCGATTGGTGCCGCACGGGTCGGTTACATTGATGACAAGTTCGTACTGAATCCTTCGGCAGCACAGCTGGCTCTGTCTAAGCTGGATCTGGTCGTTGCAGGAACGTCGAAAGCTGTGCTGATGGTGGAGTCATCTGCCCAGCAGCTTTCCGAGACTGTCATGCTGGATGCAGTAATGTTTGGCCATACCCAGATGCAGGTTGCGATTGAAGCGATTCGCGAACTGGCTGCTGAGGCTGGAAAGCCGGTTTGGGATTGGCAGGCACCTGCGGGCAACCCGGATCTTTCCGCTGCAGTAGCTACCGCGGTTGGCGAACAGTTCTCTGCAGCTTACCGGATTCAGGACAAGCAGCAGCGTTACACGGAAGTTGCCAGAATCAAGGAGCAGACCATCGCTGCGCTTCTGGTGGATGGCGGGCCGACCCGTGATGCTATCGTCGGTGAGCTTTCACGGCTTGAGAAAAAGATCGTGAGGGGGCAGATTCTTGCAGGTCAGCCGCGTATCGATGGTCGTGATACCCGCACAGTTCGGCCTATCACGGTAAGAACCGGCGTTTTGCCCAGAACCCACGGTTCTGCGCTGTTTACCCGTGGTGAAACCCAGGCGCTGGTGGTGGCTACTCTGGGTACCGACCGCGATGCTCAGATCATTGATGCGATTAACGGCGAGTACCGTGACCGCTTCATGTTGCACTACAACTTCCCTCCCTACAGCGTTAATGAAACCGGTCGCGTTGGATCTCCCAAGCGTCGCGAAATCGGTCATGGACGTCTGGCCCGACGCGGTATCCAGGCCGTATTGCCGGATATGCAAACCTTCCCGTATGTCGTGCGTGTGGTTTCGGAGATCACTGAATCAAACGGTTCCAGCTCCATGGCCTCGGTTTGCGGTACCAGTCTTGCCCTGATGGACGCCGGTGTTCCGCTGTTGGCGCCTGTTGCCGGTGTGGCGATGGGCCTCATCAAGGAAGGCGATCGCTACCAGGTGCTCACCGATATCCTCGGTGACGAAGATCATCTCGGCGACATGGATTTCAAGGTTGCAGGCAGCGCAACTGGTGTGACTGCGCTACAGATGGACATCAAGATTGATGGCATCACTCGCGAGATCATGCAGAACGCGCTCGATCAGGCGCGTGAGGGCCGTCTGTACATTCTTGAGCAGATGAACAAGGTCCTCTCGGTGCATCGCCAGCAGATGTCTGACTGGGCGCCGACCATCATCATGATGCGGATTGATCCCGAGAAGATCCGCGATGTGATCGGAAAGGGCGGTTCGGTTATTCGCGCAATCACCGAGGAGACCGGCGCAACCATCGACATCGACAATGATGGTACGGTGAAGATCGCATCGGTTCAGGCAGCTGCCGGTCGTGAGGCCAAGCAGCGTATCGAGCTGATTACTGCCGATGTGGAGGTTGGCCGGATCTACGAGGGCAAGGTTGCCCGTCTAATGGACTTTGGAGCCTTCGTTACCATCCTCCCGGGCCGGGATGGTCTGGTGCACATCTCACAGATCTCGGATGAACGCGTTGAGCGGGTTGGGGACAAGCTGAACGAAGGTGATGTCGTGCGTGTCAAGGTACTTGAGGTTGACAGGCAGGGCAGGGTTCGCCTGAGCATGCGGGGACTGGACGCCGCCTGACGTCCAGCCTTTTCTCGATCCCGCCGGTCACTGCTTCAGTGGGTGGCGGCTCAGACGGTATACCCGCCTGCAGCCGCCATTGACACATTCCCGCTGCTTCCTGAGCCGGTCGCCATAGGCGCCTGCTTGTCCAGCAGGCTTTTCAGCGCACGGTCCAGACGGCCGGGAAGCTCCGGGTCACGATCCACTGCGCCAAGCCTTATCATGGCCGCCAGGAACTCAGCAGAGAGCAATGGGGTATTGCCACGCTGGGTCTCGGCGATGATCTGCAGCAGCACTGGTGTAGTGATATCGACGCCGGTTGCCTGTTCTACAACCTTGACATGGCATCCTTTGGTGATCAACTCGCGCAGATCATCCAGATTTACGTAACGACTTTGCGCCGTATCGTAGAGTCGGCGGTTAACGTATTTTCGAATCAGTCTCTGCTCGCTCATATGGGTCCCTCTATAGGTTCAGGGACAGGCATCAGGCCAGTCACCGTGTTGGACAGCTCCAACTGCCTTTATAGACCAGTTCCAAGTGAATTTAGTTCGCGATGCAGCTCAACTGAGTTCGAATATTTTTCGCCCCTGGTTATCAGCCAAAAACCACCAGTTTATGGCTGATATTTCAATCGCTTCCGGTTATCGGTGGCGGTCGTCACGCTCACCGTACTGTCTTTCAGCCAGCTCGCGCCGTTCCTGTGCCTCCAGGGAAAGCGTTGCGACCGGGCGCGCTTCCAGGCGCTTCAGCCCGATTTCCTCACCGGTTTCTTCACAATACCCGTAGCTGTTGTCATCGATCCGTGCAAGTGCGCTGGCGATCTTCTTCAGCAGCTTTCGCTCGCGGTCCCGCGTGCGCAGTTCCAGCCCGAATTCAGATTCCTGTGTGGCC
>JBIJCV010000132.1:0-5332 GCA_044344525.1 Gammaproteobacteria bacterium
GTAGGAGCGGCTTTAGCCGCGATTTTTTTTGATCAAAGATCGCGCCTGAAGGCGCTCCCACAAGAAGGCGCTCCCACAAGAAGGCGCTCTTACGGTTTCTTGGCAGCGGTGATCAGTTGCTGGGCGCGAGCGGACAGCGCGGCATCGCCGGCGCTGAGGCTCAGTGCCTTGCGGCCGAGGCTCCCGGCCTGGGCGTAATCACCTTCCTTGAGGCGCAGGTTGCCGAGTTCGATCCAGAGCGCCGGATGGCGTGGCTCGATGCGGATCGCACGCTCGATGGAGGCCACCGCCTGTGCGTCTCGTCCGGCTGCTGCATGGCTGCGACTCTCGTTGAGCAGCGCCTGACTGGCTGGACTGACCGGCGGAATGATCCGTACCGGTGCTGATGGTGGCGCCGGTGACGGAGTGGGCGGCGGTTCAGGTGCCGGTGCCGGGGTTGGTGCCGGCGCTGGTGTCGGGGCGGGACGGGTGGCTGGTACCGGCGTCCTGGGTTCGGATGGCCGGGTGCCGGGTCCAGGCGGTACGCAGCCACTGAGTGTCGCGATCAGCAGCAGGGCAGCCGCAACGGCCTGGGCAATACTGCGGCGCGGTCTCAGTTGAGCAAGTCCTTCAGCCATTCGATGCCGCGCCTGGTGAGACTGTCTGATTCCGGCATGCAGTCCGGCTTGGCTGGCAGGACTGTCCCTGCAGGCAGTGGCAAGTTGATCAGATCGCCACACTCTGCGCGCGACATCATGCCAGTTGCATAGTCGAAAGACACATCCGCGAGGTCTTCTGCCGGCAGCGCTTCGTAGCCGAGGTCGCCGAAGTTGGCGACCAGACGTGCCCATATCGGCAGCGCGCCGGATGCGCCACTGAGTCCGGTAGGCGAATTATCGTCCGCACCGACCCAGACCACGACGACGTGATCATTGGTAAATCCGGCAAACCAGCTGTCGCGCAGATCATCGGAAGTGCCGGTCTTGCCGGCTACACCCAGTCCTGCTGGCAGCCAGCGCCGGGCGCCGCGAGCGGTGCCGCGGTCTACGACCTGCCGCATGCTGGCGGTCAGCTGTGCCACGGCCGAGGGGTCAGCCGCGCGGTTGATCTTGAGCTGGTAGCGTTCCAGCGGCTTGCCGTCTGTATCGAGTACCGCGCGCACGGCCTTCAGCGGTGCGTGAAAACCTCCGTTGCCGAGGCTGTTGTAGACCTGGGCAACTTCCATCGGTGAGAGATCGACCGCACCCAGCAGCAGGGAGGGCAGCGGGCGCGGCAGTTGCGTGGCGCCCAGCGACTTCAACAGGCCGGCAACTTTTTTCGGTCCCACGTCCATGCCGATGCGCACGGTCGGGGTGTTGAGGGACTCGGCCAGCGCACGTACCGCGGGCACCGGACCCCGATACTGGCGATCGTAGTTCTGCGGACTCCAGGTCTTGCCGGTATCGAGGCGGATACTCAGCGGCGCATCGTCGATCAGGGTGGCGGCCGTGTAGCGCCCTGACTGGAAGCCGGCCAGATAGACCACCGGTTTGACCAGCGAACCGATCGGCCGCTTCGCATCGAGTGCCCGGTTGAATCCCTGCATGCGCGCGTTGCGCCCGCCGACGATCGCCACCACGTCCGGTGTCGCGGTACCGGTGACCACGATCGCGCCATCCAGTGAGCCAGCCTTGCGCTTGCGGCTGGTCTCCAGCTCATTCAGGCCTTCCTTCAGGCGCTGCTCGGCCAGCGCCTGAATGCGCGGATCGAGGGTCGTCATGATGCGCAGGCCGGCGTTGAGCAGATCATCTTCCTTGTAATCGGCGCGCAGCTCGCGGCGCACCAGATCCATGAAGGTCGGGTTGTAGCTCGCGAAGCTTGTGGCCTTCCCGCGCACGCCCAGCTCGCGCTGTTTGGCCTGGCTGGCGACTTCTTCCGGAATGAGTTTGAACTTGGCCATCAGGTCCAGAATCATGTCGCGGCGCTTGCGCGTCCGTTCCGGCTGACGCCTGGGGTCGTACCAGGAGGGGCCGCGGACCACGGCGATCAGCAGGGCTGTTTCCTGCGGTTCGAGTTCAGTCAGCGGTTTGCCGAAATAGAACTGGCTGGCCAGTCCGAAACCGTGAATCGCGCGGTCGCCGGCCTGGCCCAGATAAATCTCGTTGACGTAAGCGTTGAGCAGATCCGGCTTGTCGAAATGCAGCTCCAGCAGGATGGACATCAGTGCTTCGCGCAGCTTGCGGGTCAGCGTGCGGCTGTTATCCAGAAAATAACTGCGCACCAGCTGCTGGGTGAGCGTGCTGCCACCCTGCTCGATGCCGCCGGCGCGGATATTGGCCCACATCGCACGGGTGATGGCGCGCAAGGAGATGCCGCCGTGGGTGTCGAAGTCGCGATCCTCGACGATCTTGAGCGACTCCAGTAGCAGCTCCGGCACCTGGTCCGGAGCGAGCACCATCCGGTCTTCGCCGTGGGCGGTGAAGATATTGCCGATGAAGGGCGGGTCGAGGCGCAGCAGCGGCAGGTCCTGACCCCGTTCGTCGGTCAGCGCCGTGATGCCGCCGGCACCAAAGCTGATGGTGGCTTTTTGCGCGGTCTGTGCCGCGTCCCAGAACTGGAACGGGCGGGTCATCAACACGAGCCGGCCGCGCAGACGCGCATAGGTGCCCTGGGTTCTGATGGTGGATGCTGCCGAGTAGCCGAGGGCGGTGAGCTCCCGCTGCAACTCATCCGCGGTGAGCCGCTGCCCGGCATAGAGTTCCAGCGGCCTGGCATAAACCTGGGCCGGCAGATTCCAGCGTCGGCCCTCGAACTGCTGCACGATCTGGCGGTCCAGCAGCCAGATCCAGATTGCCAGCGCCGACACGAGCAGCGCCGCCAGACCGGCCAGCCCGAAGATCACGCGGCGAGTCAGGTACTGGCGCAGGCTTTTCCGGGAGCGTTTGGAGCGTCGGGCCATGGTTCATGTTAACCCGGTGCCGGAGCATTTGATTATTTGGGTATTGGAGAGATTTGATTCGTCTCGGTTTCGCCCGGCGCCGCAGGGCTTGTCGCCGGTGGGCGCATGGCCGCTTCGGCGTCCACATAACCGAGCTGCACCATCATGCCGAGCGCGTCCTCGTTGCCCCAGCGGCCGCACAACTGGCCGTCGCGCACGAGGTAAATGTCAGTGCCCATGACGCTGAAGCGCTTGCCGGTGGGTGGGCGGCCGAAGTAGGGACCGAGCGAGGTGCCAGTGACGGTGGAACGCACGATGATGTAGTCACCGGCACAGAGCAGCATTTCGTTTTTCACCGCCCGGTCCGGAAAGGCTTTCCTCATGATCGCGAGGTAGCCGCGAATTGCCGCGCGGCCCTGTGGCGCGCCGGGCGGTGCCGAGTGGTTCACGTAGTCCGTGGCGATGAGATCGTCAACGAGTTCCATGCGCCCGGCATTCACTACGTGCTCGAGTTCCCTGAGGTAGGTCTCGCGGTTCTGCTCGTGGCCCTTGCAGCTCGGGTCCATGCCGGCGGGGTCGGCGAGGCTGTCGGCCTGCACCGCAGCGGCGGCGAGCAGCAGCGCGGCGGCTGCGGCAATCCATGCGTTCATTCGATACACTCCACATTGATCCCTGCAAATGCAAACATATCAGCCTTTTTGCGCTGGGCAGTAGCCGGATGAACGAGTGCAGTCCAATTGCCATCCGCTACGTCGAGCCCGTGTTCCGCCCACCGAGCGAGGCGCATTCGCTGATCCTGCCGGTAACCGACGGCTGCTCGTGGAACCAGTGCCGGTTCTGCGAGATGTACACCGCGCCGCAGAAGAAGTTCCGCGCGCGCGATGAGGCCGAGGTGCTCGGCTCGATCCGCTGGGCGGCGCAGGCGCTCGGCGAGCGCGTGCGGCGCGTGTTCCTCGCCGACGGTGATGCGCTGGTGCTGCCGACGCACCGGCTGCTCGCCATACTTGCGGCGATCGGCGAGCAGCTGCCCGCCGTGCAGCGTGTGTCCAGTTACTGCCTGCCGCGCAACCTGCGGCGGAAATCCGTGGCTGAACTTGCCACGCTGCAGGCTGCGGGGCTGAAGCTCGTCTACGTGGGTGCGGAGTCGGGCGATGACACGGTGCTTGATCGGGTGGGCAAGGGCGAAACCTGCGAGTCCACGCGCGAGGCGCTCGACAAGCTGGCCGCAGCCGGCATCCGCCGCTCGGTGATGATCCTGAACGGCCTCGGCGGGCCGGTCTTTTCACGGCAGCATGCAGAGCAGTCTGCGTGGCTCGTCAATGCCACCCAGCCGGAGTATCTCGCCACCCTTGTGGTGAGCTTTCCGCAGGGCGAGGCGCGTTTTCGCGCTGGCTTCCCCGAATGGCAGCCGCTGGATCAGCATGGCCTGTTCCGCGAGATGGAGCAGTTCATCAGTGCGCTGGAATTGCAGCGCACCATCTTCCGCTCCGACCACGCCTCGAACTGGCTCATGCTCAAGGGCACGCTTGGCAAGGACAGGGCGCGCCTGCTGGCAGAGGTGCGCCGCGCCATTGCCGATCCGGCGCGCGCCGCGCTGCGCCCGGAGTGGGCACGCGGGCTCTAGGGGGTCGGCATCTCTGTGCCTCACTCCTGCGCTCCAACCCTCAGACAAACTCCAGCAACTCTATGATGTTGCCGTCGGGGTCGCGTCCGTAGCAGACGAAGCCGCCGTCCTGCGCCTGGGGCGGGGCGTGAAATCGCATGCCGGCGGCCTGCAAGCGTTGGTATTCACGCTGACAGTCCTTCACGGCGAGACAGATATGCGTGATGCCGTGATCGCAGGCCGGCCGGTCGGGATCGGCCGGGTGCGGTGTCGGCGAGCTGAACTCGAAGATTTCCAGAAAGCTGTCGCCCAGCTTGAGCAGTACGGCGCGCGCGGCGGAATCTTTGAGACCGGTGAGCGCATCGGCTGCGGCGATGCCGGCTGGCCAGCCGAACTCGCGAACCGTTTCGCAGCCGAGCAGGCCCTGATAGAAACGCAGGGCGCGTGCCAGGTCGGGGGTGGAAATTGCAGCGTGGTGGAAGCCTTGCAGCATGGCCAGTTCTCCTTCAGCCAGTTCTGGTCCATGCCAAGCATATAATCATTCCGCGTCCCGGTTTAACCCACCTCGCAGAGGATAGACATCATGAAGAGAGTGCTGCTTGCCCTCATGGCTTCCCTGAGCGTGCTGCTGTTGTCCGGTTGCGGCTATAACGCGATCCAGAGCGGCGACGAAGGCGTCAAGGCGGCGTGGGCCGAGGTACTGAACCAGTATCAGCGGCGCTCCGACCTGATTCCGAACCTCGTGCGTACCGTGCAGGGTTTTGCCCGCCAGGAGCGCGATGTTCTGATCCAGGTGACCGAGGCGCGCTCGCGCGTAGGCGCCGTTCAGGCCA
>JBIJCV010000133.1:0-5203 GCA_044344525.1 Gammaproteobacteria bacterium
GTGCTGCTTTCTGGTTCTGGTTCTGGTTCTGGCTGGAACTCAGGTTCGGGTTCGATCTCCGGCGCCAGATGGGGCGGTATCTGCAGTTGTGGCAGGACCGTGGTGGGCGGTGGTTCATCGGTGAGCGTGGCGAGTGCATTGAAGGTGGCCGAACAATGCCCGCAGCGCACCAGCCCCTCCGCAACGCGCAGCTCGGCGGGACTGATCCGGAAAACCGTGCCGCATTCGTTGCAGGTGGTAAACATGCTCAGTCAGTTACGCATCCGGTCAGCAATACCCAGTCATCCTGTTGTGCGGTCAGATTGAGTCGCACCCATGGCCTGAAAGCGGCCACCACTTCAGCGGACTGTTCGGCAAGGATACCGCTCAATGCGATGCGGGTCGCCGGGCCTGCGTAGCGCCGCAGTTCAGGGGCGAGCCTGACCAGGGGGCCGGAGAGGATATTGGCAACGATAACTGTATGGATTTCGGCCGGGCAGTCGGCAGGCATGCAGAGCGCCAGCCGTTCGCTGCAGGAATTCCTCAACGCATTGTCCCGGCTCGCCAGCAGGGCCTGCGGGTCGATATCAACGCCCAGGCAGGTATCGGCGCCAAGGGCGAGGGCGGCAATGGCCAGGATTCCCGAGCCGCAGCCATAGTCGAGCACCCGCTCGCCGGCGAGCGGTATGCCGTCGAGCCAGGCCAGGCACATTGCGGTGGTCGGATGGGTGCCCGTGCCGAACGCCAGCCCCGGCTCAAGGATCACGCTGATTCCGTCGGCTGCCGGGCAGGCCTGTCCGACCGGGCAGATCCACAGGCGTTTGCCGAAACGCAGCGGCCGCAGCTGGCGGCGCCAGTCGGCATCCCAGTCGCGGTCCTGAACCATGCTGAAGCTGAGTCCCCGGGGCGTTGAACCGAGACCGGCCTGCAGGGCGCTGGCAAGATCATCTTTGGAGGTTTCGGCTGCAAACAGCGCGGTGATGCGGACTTCGGCCCAGAGCGGTACCGCCCCGGGGGCGGGCTCCAGAATCTCTTCATCGCTGGCTGACTCGGTCCAGCTGACCAGTGCGCCAAGCGCTTCGAGCAGGGCTTCAGTGCTGGCGATGGAATCGCGCGGAACTTCGAGTTGCGTCTGCAGCCAGCTGTCGGGCATCGATATGACGTCTGCGCATCAGAGGCGCAGACGTTTTTCCAGGTAGTGGATATCCGCGCCACCGGCACGGAATGCCGCGTCCTGGCACAGCTCCACATGCAGCGGGATATTGGTCTTGATGCCATCCACCACCATCTCGGACAGGGCAATACCCATGCGTGCGATGGCGGTTTCGCGGTTGTCGCCGTAGGCGATTACCTTGGCGATCAATGAGTCGTAGAAGGGTGGCACCACATAGCCGCTGTAGATGTGGCTGTCGACCCGGATACCGGGCCCACCCGGCGGATGCCACAGGTCCACCTTGCCGGGCGAGGGCATGAAGGTGCGCGGGTCTTCAGCGTTGATGCGGCACTCAATCGCATGACCGCGTATGCCCAGATCCTTCTGGCTGAAGGACAACCGCTCGCCGGCGGCGATACGCAGCTGTTCCTTGACGATATCCACGCCGGTGATCATCTCGGTGACCGGATGCTCGACCTGCACGCGGGTATTCATCTCGATGAAGTAGAACTCGTTGTTCTCGTAAAGGAATTCGAAAGTGCCGGCGCTGCGATAGCCGATCTCCTGGCAGGCGCGTACGACCCTCGCACCCATCTTCATGCGCAGCTCGTCGGAAATGCCGGGTGCCGGCGCCTCTTCAATGACTTTCTGGTGGCGCCGCTGCATCGAGCAATCGCGGTCGAACAGGTGCACGACATTGCCGTGCGCGTCCGCCAGCACCTGAAACTCGATATGGCGCGGGTGTTCCAGGTACTTTTCCATGTAAACCGTGCCATCGCCGAAGGCCGCGGCCGCTTCGGCGCGGGTCAGGGTCACCGCGTTTGGCAGGGCGGCATCGCTATGTACCACGCGCATGCCACGGCCACCGCCACCGGCGGCTGCCTTGATGATCACCGGATAGCCGATGGAGCGCGCCATGGCCATCACCTCATCGAGGTCATCCGACAGCGGGCCATCAGAGCCTGGTACGCAAGGCACTCCAGCCGCCCGCATGGCTGCTTTGGCTGAAATCTTGTCGCCCATCAGGCGAATCACTTCCGGCGGCGGGCCAATGAAGATAAAGCCGCTGCGCTGTACCCGTTCGGCAAAGTCGGCATTCTCGGACAGGAAGCCATAACCCGGATGGATGGCCACTGCATCGGTGACCTCGGCGGCGCTGATGATCGCCGGCATGTTCAGGTAGCTCTGGGCCGATGCCGGCGGGCCGATACAGACGGTCTCATCCGCGAGCAATACATGCTTCAGGCTGGCGTCTGCGGTGGAGTGGACGGCAACAGTCTTGATACCGAGTTCGCGGCAGGCGCGCTGGATGCGCAGTGCGATCTCGGCCCGGTTGGCGATGACGACCTTGTCGAGCATGTGCTGGCTGACCTGGGTTACGCGGCGCGTCGGAAAACGGCGCAGCTGTAGCTACGCGATGATGAAAAGCGGCTGGCCAAATTCGACCGGTTCGCCATTCTTGGCGAGCGCTGCGACTACCTTGCCGGCCACGTCGGCTTCAATCTGGTTCATCATCTTCATCGCCTCGATGATGCAGAGGGTTTCCCCGGCCTGCACCTGGTCGCCGATCTTGACGTAAGCCGCCGCACCGGGCGACGACGCCTCGAAGTAGGTGCCGACCATCGGTGACAGAACCCGGTGGCCAGCCGGCTCTTCGCTGACCGCAGCGCTGCCTGCAGCGCGGGCAGCAACCGGTGCGGCAGCCGGCAGGGCCGGTGGCGGCAGGGTGTACTGCACGGCCGCCGACGCAATGCTGCGACTGATGCGTATCGACTCTTCGCCTTCGGTGATCTCAAGTTCGGAGAGGCCGGACTCTTCCAGCAGCTCGATGAGCTTTTTGACCTTGCGTATATCCATGGATAAGTCCTCTACTTGGGTTGCGGCGGGCGCGCGAGCTGCTCGCAGGCCGCCTGCAGGGCAAGCCGGTAGCCGATCGCGCCGAGGCCGGTGATGACGCCTGTCGCGATGTCCGATACATAGGAGTGCCGCCGGAATTCTTCCCGGGCGTGCACATTGCTGAGGTGAATCTCGATAAACGGAATGCCGACCGCCAGCAGCGCATCGCGCATCGCGACGCTGGTGTGGGTCAGCGCGCCGGGATTCAGCAGGATGAAGTCCACGATCCCGGCCGATTGCTGGATGCGGTCGACCAGATGCGCTTCGGAATTGGTCTGGAAGACCTCCAGCTGATGCCCTGCAGCCTGTGCAGCTGCGGCGACATCGGTTTCGATGTCGGTCAGCGAGGTGGCACCATAAAGATGCGGTTCACGGCGCCCGAGCAGATTCAGGTTGGGGCCGTTGAGGAGTAGCAGCCGGGCCATTTTTGGCTCTTTATCCCAGAAGATGGCTGCGAGTTTAGCGAGTTTCCGTTCTGAATGACATTATGTGCAAGGGTAGTGTTCTCAGGGCTGTGGATCCTGCTCACCGCGCTGCAGTATGGCGCGGGCTGCTGCCGGTGTCAGTTCACCCGCAGCCAGCTGCCCTGCCACGGTGCCGATCTGGGCCAGATCCCTTGCGCTGACCTGCCCCGTATGGACGGCGAGAATTGTACCGTCAGCGGCGGCGACTACCGAGAAGGGCAATCCGACGAAAGCCTCGCCAAACTGTTCGGCGGCGCGTGTTGCGGCTGCTTCACCGAGCAGTATGGGGTAGCTGATGCCGGTTTCAGCGACGAAACGCAGTACCGGCTCCGGCCGATCCAGGGCGATGCCGATCACCTGAAACCTTGCCGGATCCATCGACTGCTGCAGTTGCTCAAGCAGCGGCATCTCCTCGCGACAGGGCGCGCACCAGGTGGCCCAGAAATTGATCAGCAGGGTACGGTCGGGCCAGTCGCTGAGCGAGCGGGTTTCGTCGCGCAGATCCTTGAGCGTGATCGCTGGCAGTGTCAGTGGTGTGACCACTGCCGGCGGTGCTGCCTTTACCGCCGGCGCGCTGACTTGTGCCCAGTAGCGTCCGGCAAGAATGCCGCCAAACACGAAGACAGCCACCCACAGACCGATCGCCAGCTTGCGCAAAGGGCTCATGCCTCAGCTGCCGGCTGGTGTGGCGAAAGCGCTGCGCAGATGTTCTGCAAAGGCCTCGGCGCGCATGAAGCCCACGACGCGAAATGCCGGCTGCTCACTGCCGCCGGCGCTGAAGAACACGATGGTCGGTGGCCCGATGATGCCAAAGCGCTGCATCAGCGCCTGGTCGTCGTTATCCATTGCCGTGACATCGGCCTGCAGCGCGATGGCTTTGCCCAGTTCCTTGCGTACCGCGGGATCTGAAAAGGTGTATTTCTCCAGCTCCTTGCAGGACACGCACCAGTCGGCATAGAAATCCAGCATCACCGGCCGGCCGGCAGCGATGGCGCGTGCAAGCTGCGTATCGAGATCGGCGCTGGTCTTGATGCGGGTGAGAGGTGAGAATTCGGCTTCGCTGTCCCCGCTGTCGGCTGTGGTCCCGCGCAGAAACCCGAGCGGTTGCGACGCGTCCTTGCTGCCGCCGAAAGCCCCGAGCAGCAGCACCAGGCCGTACAGCAATACGATCACACCCAGGCCCTTGCCGAGTTTGTGCTTGAGAGTCGCTTTGCCATCCAGCTGCGTGAAGGTCCCCAGCAGGATGCTGGCTGTTACCAGCAGGATGCCCCACAGCGCCATGGTCACGGTGCCGGGCCACAGGCGATCCAGCATCCAGACCGCCATGCCCAGCATCATCAGGCCGAAAATTGCCTTGACCGTGGCCATCCATGCGCCGGTCTTCGGCATCAGGTGGCCGGCTGAAGCGCCGATCGCCAGCAACGGGATGCCCATGCCGATCGCGAGGGCAAAGAGTGCGAGTGCGCCACGTGTCAGGTCGCCAGTCCTGGCGATCACGGTGAGAGCTGCGACCAGCGGCGGCGTCACGCAGGTGGTGACGACCGCAGCGGAGATCATGCCCATCACGCCGGCGCCCAGCAGTTGACCCGACTGCTGCCGGCCCGACAGCGCATTCAGCCGGGTTTGCCACGACGATGGAATCTGCAGGTCAAACAGGCCGAACATAGACAGTGCAAGGGCAACGAACAGCAGCGCGACACCGATGGTCACG
>JBIJCV010000134.1:0-5199 GCA_044344525.1 Gammaproteobacteria bacterium
ACGGGCAAAAGCTTGACGCTGTGGCGCGGTGCGAACTGTCTGTTCGACAAGCTGTCGTTTGCTGCACCACCGGGTGGTGCACTGCTGATCCGGGGTCCCAATGGCTCAGGCAAGACGACGCTGCTGCGCGTGATTGCCGGCCTGACCCTCGCAGAAGAAGGGGAGGTCCGCTGGAATGACCGGCCGCTCTCTGAACGCGACGAGTCCGGCCGCCACATCATGGCCTACTGCGGACATGCAACAGCCCTGAAACCAGACCTGACCACACGTGAGAACCTGCGCTTCTTTGCGCGACTGTCCGGCTATGCAAGCGCGGCGCTGCCTGCCTTGCTGGAGTCGAGCGGGCTGGCTGCATGCGCCGATCTTCCCGCCCGGGTGCTGTCAGCGGGGCAGAAACGCCGGGCAGCACTTGCCCGTGTCCTGATGTCCGGTGCACCGCTCTGGCTGCTTGACGAGCCCCAAACGAATCTGGATGTTGCCGGCCGCACGTTTCTTGAGCATATGCTGCAGGACCATCTGGCCCGCTCAGGCACAGCGATTATCGTTGCCCACCAGTCCATCAATCTCGGTTCGGCGCAGACCGCTGTACTGCAGATGGAGGACATGCCTTGAACCTCGGTCTCGGTGGACTGTTTTGGGTGGTACTGAAACGCGATCTCATGGTTGCGATGCGGCGCTGGTCGGATATCTGCAACCCGGTAGTTTTCTTCGTACTGGTCGTTGCACTGTTTCCGCTGGCACTGAATCCCCGCGCGGAATTTCTGCGCGCACTTGCCCCTGGCGTGATATGGATTGCAGCATTGCTTGCGGCATTACTGTCGCTCAACCAGCTGTTCCGTGCCGATATCGAAGATGGCACCATGGAGCAGCTGTTGACGCTGCCCTATCCATTGGGCCTCGTTATACTGGCCAAGACGCTGGCGCACTGGCTGGTGACCGGCCTGCCGGTGGTGCTCGTGGCGCCTGTGCTTGCCATCACCTACCATTTACCGGCCGATGCGATCGACACACTGCTGCTGTCATTGCTGATCGGCACACCGACACTCAGTCTGCTGGGTTCAATCGGTGCGGCGCTGACAGCTGGATTGCGTCAGTCTGGTGTGTTGCTGGCCCTGATGGTTGGACCGCTGATGCTGCCGGTGCTGATGCTGGGTGCACGTGCGACGGATATCGCCCTGAGTGGTGATGATCCGACCGGCCCGCTCTATTTGCTGGGCGCGTTGCTGGCTCTGGGCCTGAGTCTTGCACCGCCAGCGGCAGCCATGGCGATACGCATCAGCGCCGATTGAGTACGGAGCAGTCAGTTTATGTGGACATGGTTTTATCGCCTCGCATCGCCACCGCATTTTTATCGCGTGGCCGGTAGCCTGGTGCCATGGCTGCTCTGGCCAGCGTTGTTGCTGATCGTCCTCGGTGCCTGGGGTGGCCTGGTGGTTGCACCCGCTGACTATCAACAAGGGGATGGATACCGGATCATTTATGTCCACGTGCCATCCTCGTATCTGTCCATGATGATCTACGTGACGATGGCACTGACGGCAGGCATCGGTCTGATCTGGCGGATCAAGCTGGCGCATGCGGTGGCGGCAAGTTGTGCGCCCATTGGCGCGAGCTTCACGGCGGCGGCGCTGGTCACCGGTTCGCTATGGGGCAAGCCAATGTGGGGAACCTACTGGCAATGGGAGCCGCGGCTGACTTCCGAGCTGATCCTGCTGTTTCTCTACTTCGGATATATGAGCCTGCGCAGCGCTTTCAACGACCTGAACCAGTCCGACCGGGCCAGTGCCGTACTGGCCCTGGCCGGAGTGGTCAACGTGCCGATCATTCACTTCTCGGTGCTATGGTGGGCCGGACTGCATCAGGGACCATCCATCTCCAAGCTCGATACACCATCCATCGCCTTCAATATGCTCTGGCCACTGCTGACGATGATTCTGGCCTTCACGCTGTTCTTTCTGGGCGTGCTTGCGATGCGGGTACGGGGTGAGGTGCTGGAGCGTGAATTTCACTCACGCTGGGCGCAGGATGTACTGAGTGGCGCCAATGTTGCGGAGGCAGGCAGATGAGCGATTTTCTGGCCATGGGCGGTTACGCCAAATACGTATGGCCGTCCTTTGGCATCACCGCCATCGTGCTGATATTGAATCTCCTGGCCGCCCGCCGACAATTGCAGCTGACCAGGGAACGTCTGCGGCTCAGGCTGGTCAGACAGTCGGGCAGAAGGGTGAACACATGACTCCTCGCAGACAGAGAATGATACTGGTAGGACTGTTCGTGGCCGGCGTCGCAGGCGCTGTGGGGCTGTCCTTGCGTGCCTTCCAGGAAAACCTGCTGTATTTCTATACCCCCACCCAGGCCATCGCCGGGGAGGCACCAGACGGCAAGAAAATCAGGCTCGGCGGCATGGTCGAGAAAGGCAGTCTCCGCCGCGAACCAGGGAACATGGAGATCCGCTTCGATGTCACCGATAACGCGAAGACCATGACAGTGGCCTACTCCGGCGTCCTGCCTGATCTGTTCAAGGAGGGGCAGGGCGTGATTGCCATGGGGCACCTCGATGCTGATGGCGTATTTCGTGCCGAGGAGGTACTTGCCAAGCACGATGAAAATTACATGCCGCCGGAAGTCGCGGCGACCATGGCTACTGACGGTCAGCCACCGGCCGCAGCACCCGCTGCCAGTGATCCGGCCCTGAATTGAAAGCTGGCAGACTCCCTGCATGATTCCAGAGATCGGTCAAATCTGTCTGATGCTTGCGCTGTGCCTGACAGCAGCGCAGGCAATATTCACACTCGTCGGTGCGCATACGGGCAGGGCGGGGTGGATGGCGGTCGGTACACCGGCTACCGCTGGTCAATTCGTCTTCATTGCCGGCGCCTTCATCGCCCTGGCCTGGGCCTTTCTGCACGACGACTTCTCACTGCTTTATGTAGCGAGTAATTCGAATACGAGACTCCCCGAGATCTACAAGGTTGCGGCCGTATGGGGTGGTCATGAGGGATCGCTGTTGCTGTGGTCGCTGGTGCTGTCGATCTGGGCGATTGCCGTCGCTGCTCTTTCGGGCGGCCTGCCGCCGGATATCCGGGCGCGGATTCTCGGCGTGATGGGCGCCGTCAATTCCGGCCTCATAGCCTTTGTGCTGTTTACGTCGAATCCCTTCATGCGACTCGACCCGGTACCTTTCGATGGCAACGACCTGAATCCTCTGCTGCAGGATCCCGCGATGGCACTGCACCCACCAATCCTTTACGCGGGGTATGTTGGTTTTTCGGTGGCCTTTGCATTTGCCATAGCCGCGCTGCTCGCCGGAAAGATCGATAGCGAGTGGGCGCGCTGGGCCCGGCCATGGACGACAGCGGCCTGGGTTTTTCTGACCATCGGGATCGCCTTGGGTAGCTGGTGGGCCTACTACGAACTGGGCTGGGGCGGCTGGTGGTTCTGGGATCCGGTCGAGAATGCGTCATTCATGCCCTGGTTGGTGGGCACGGCACTGATTCACTCGCTCGCTGTTACCGAGAAGCGGGGACTCTTCAAGAGCTCGACCCTGTTGCTGGCGATCAGCGCATTTTCGCTGAGCCTGGTCGGGACTTTTCTGGTGCGCTCGGGCGTGCTGGTATCGGTACACTCGTTTGCTGCGGACCCGGCCAGGGGACTGTTCATCCTTGGCTTTCTCACCGTGGTGATCGGCGCGGCTCTCGGACTCTATACCTGGCGTGCACCATCGCTGGATCGGGCGGTCGGCTTCGGTGCGTTCTCGCGTGAAACATTCCTGCTCATCAACAACATCCTGTTGTGCGTAGCTGCTGGTCTCGTTCTGCTCGGCACCCTGTATCCGCTCGTGCTTGATGCGCTCAATGCCGGCAAGATTTCCGTAGGGCCGCCGTATTTCGAAACGGTGTTCCTGTTGCCGATGTTGCCGCTGCTCGTAGCCGTGGGTGTCGGTATGCACACAGCATGGCGCTCAGCCGATACCTCTGTGGTGGCAAAGCGCCTGCGTATCCCTGCGGCACTGTCGGTCGTTGCGGGCATTGCCATCACCCTGTTTGTCTACGGGGGCAGCAATATCCTGACCATGACCGGTATTGCGGCAGGCTTGTGGCTGGTGCTCGCCGCGTTGCTGGATCCGGTGCGACAACTCGCAGGGCGTGGCCCAAAATTTACCCGGTCAGCCCTGGGTATGTCAGTGGCACATCTGGGACTTGGACTCTTCGTGCTTGGCGTCACTGTCACTTCTTCCTTCAATGTGGAAACTGACCAGCGCATTGCGGTTGGCGAGACCAAACAGATCGGCGACTACAGCATCCGTTTCAATGGCGCCCAGCCGATCAGCGGACCCAACTATCAGGGACTACGCGGCGAAATGATCGTCACGCGTGATGGTCAGCCTGTTGCAACCCTGCATCCGGAAAAGCGTATGTACGGCGAACGCAGCTCGCCGATGACGGAAGCTGGCATTCATGCCGGCTGGTCCAGAGACATATTCGTAGCCCTAGGCGATGACCTGGGTGAGAACGCCTGGAGCGTCCGGTTGCAATACAAGCCACTCATCCGGTTTATCTGGCTGGGTGCACTGGTAATGGCCTTCGGTGGCATCCTTGCAGCAAGCGACCGTCGTTACCGGGTCCCGGTACGAGCCAGCGTTACCATCACAAGTCCGGCCTCGCAGCCGGCTCAGTCCTGAGGCAGTTGCGCAGCGATGTGGCGCTATCTTGTGCCCGGAGCCGTATTCGCGTTGCTGGTCGCAGTATTTGCTGTGGGCTTGTACCGTGACCCGGGCTATGTACCCTCGCCATTGATTGGCAAGCCGGCCCCGCAGTTCAGCCTGCCGCGTCTCGACAATCCGCAAACCGTTCTGCAACGCTCCGACCTGCTTGGCAAGGTCAGCCTGGTCAATGTCTGGGCAACCTGGTGTTCCGGGTGCCGCCAGGAACACGATACCTTGCTCAAGCTGGCACAGGATGGTGGCGTTCCGATCTACGGCATCAACTGGAAGGATGACCCGACTCTCGCCCGCCAGTGGTTGCAGAATCTGGGCAACCCCTACGCTGCAGTCGGTGTGGACGAGGAGGGCGGGGTAGCCATCGACTGGGGTGTGTACGGTGCTCCTGAAACATTCCTGGTCAGTGCTGACGGCACGGTACTCTACAAGCATATTGCACCGATGACTCTGGCCGTCTGGCGCGAAGAGTTCGTACCACG
>JBIJCV010000135.1:0-5177 GCA_044344525.1 Gammaproteobacteria bacterium
CATTCTCTTTGGCTGCATTGAGGATGTTGAGCGTGGCCTTGTAATCTATTGCATCGAAGTCCCGTGCCCGGCCGGATCTGCAGGCCAGGCAGGAAATGACGATATCGATCTTCCTGTTGAACACTTTTGCAATGGATGCAGGGTCGGCTACATCGGCGAGCACAACTTCCGCGCCGTCGAACTGCCCCTCCTTTTTCAGGGATCTTGCCACTGCAATGACGTGATAACCCTGCCGCACAGCTTCTGCGACGACGGCGCTGCCGATGTAGCCTGTCGCTCCAACGATCAGAACCGTGGTTGCACTTTTGTCTGCGTTATTCATGTCATTCTCTGTAGGCCAGGTTTTGTACAGTATGAGCCGCGAATGGTTCAAAAACTTCCGCAGCGATCCCGTTGCCTGCCAGGCAGACAGCCGCGTGATGGTGCCGGAGCCGGTGTATCGTCCAGCCAGTTCGGATCGGTTTGTGGTCTGCGGTGATCGTGCTGCAAGGATGTCAGCCTCCCACCGCCCGGTGTATCCTTGCCAGCCATTTTCAATGACTTGCAAGTACCGCATCCGTGAACGAAACAGCCCGTAGCGATATCCCCTACAACCCCCAGGAAGTTGAAGCCGAGGCGCAACGCTGGTGGGTGGAGCAGGGCAGTTTCCGTGCGCAGGAGGATCCTGCCCGCGAGAAGTTTTATTGCCTGTCGATGTTCCCCTATCCCAGTGGCCGGCTGCACATGGGGCATGTGCGCAACTACACGATCGGGGATGTGATCGCGCGGCATCAGCGCATGCTGGGCAAGAACGTGCTGCAGCCGATGGGTTGGGATGCTTTCGGCCTGCCGGCCGAGAACGCGGCGATGGCGAAGGGTGTGGCGCCGGCGACCTGGACCTGGGACAACATCGCCTACATGCGCAAACAGTTGCGCTCGCTGGGTTTCGGCATCGACTGGGACCGCGAGTTCGCTACCTGCCAGCCGGAGTACTACCGCTGGAACCAGTGGCTGTTCCTGAAGTTGCTGGAAAAGGGTCTCGTCTATCAGAAGACCGGCACCGTGAATTGGGATCCGCTCGATCAGACCGTGCTGGCCAACGAGCAGGTGATCGACGGACGCGGCTGGCGCACCGGCGCGGTGGTCGAGAAGCGCGAGATCCCGATGTACTACATGCGCATCACCGCTTACGCCGATGAGCTGCTGGAAGCGCTGGATACACTGTCTGACTGGCCGGAACGGGTGTGCCTGATGCAGGCCAACTGGATCGGTCGCAGCGAGGGCGTGGAAATCGCCTTCGCCTATGCCGACTCGGCACGCGCGGCAGCCGGGACAGACGGTGTGCTGAAGGTGTTTACCACCCGCGCCGATACGCTGCTGGGTGCAACTTACTGCGCAGTCGCGGCCGAGCACCCGCTGGCCACAGCCGCTGCACGCAACAATCCGCAGCTCGCGGCTTTCATCAATGAGTGCAAGAGCGGCAGCGTGATGGAGGCCGATCTGGCCACCGCCGAGAAGCGTGGCATGCCCACCGGTCTGCACGTGATCCATCCGCTATCGGGCGCACAGCTCGAAGTCTGGGTGGCCAACTATGTGCTGATGGGCTATGGCGAAGGCGCGGTGATGGCCGTGCCGGCGCACGATGAGCGCGACTTCGAATTTGCGACGAAATATGCGCTGCCGATTCGCTGCGTGATCCGCTCGACGACCGGTGTGTATACCGACACCACAGCACCGTGGCAGCCGGCCTATGCCGAGCATGGCATCACGGCGAACTCCGGCGTTTTCGACAATCTCGAGTTCCAGCCGGCGGTGGATGCGATTGCCGCAGCGCTGCAAAAGCAGGGTCTGGGCAAAAAGCGTGTGCAGTTCCGGTTGCGCGACTGGGGCATTTCCCGCCAGCGCTACTGGGGCACGCCGATTCCGATCATCCATTGCGCGACCTGCGGCGACGTGCCGGTGCCCGCTGACCAGTTGCCGGTGGTGCTGCCCGAGGATTGTGTGCCTGACGGCAGCGGCAATCCGCTCAACAAGCGCGCTGATTTCGTCAATTGCAGTTGCCCGAAGTGCGGGCAGCCGGCGCGGCGCGAAACCGACACCATGGACACCTTCGTGGATTCGTCCTGGTATTTCCTGCGCTTTGCCTGCGCTGACAACGCCACTGCGATGGTCGACGAGCGGGTGCGCTACTGGTTGCCGGTCGATCAGTACATCGGCGGCATCGAACACGCCATCCTGCATCTGCTCTATTCGCGTTTCTGGACGCGCACGATGCGTGATCTTGGTCTGCTGCAACTCGACGAGCCCTTTGCCCGCCTGCTCACGCAGGGCATGGTGCTCAACGGCATCTACTTCCGTAAAACCGAGGCCGGGCGCATCGCTTACTTCAACCCGACCGAGGTTGAAGCGCGCGAGGATGCAGCCGGTCAGCCAGGCTATGTGCTGATCGCGGACGGTGCACCGGTGCAGACCAGTGGCATCGGCACCATGTCCAAATCGCGCAACAACGGTGTGGATCCACAGGCACTGGTGGATACGCTGGGCGCGGATACCGCGCGACTGTTCACCATGTTTACCGCGCCGCCCGAGCAGTCGCTGGAATGGTCCGACGAGGGCGTGCAGGGCGCGTCGCGTTTTCTCAAACGGGTCTGGAAGGCCGTGCATGGTCATGCGGCCGGCGGTACGGCTGCCAAGGTGGATGCGGCCGCGTTGAACGACGCGCAGCGCACATTGCGCCGCCAGGTGCACCAGACGCTCGCCAAGGTCAGCGACGACATCGGCCGCCGGCGCACCTTCAACACGGCGATCGCCGCTGTGATGGAACTGCTGAACAGCCTGGTGCGGGCCGAGACCGCGACACCGGCCGATCGTGCCGTGATCCAGGAGGCACTGGAATTCTCGCTGCTCATGCTGTCACCGATCGTGCCGCATATCTGCCACCGGCTCTGGCATGTGCTGGGCCATGCCGGTGCGATCATCGATCAGCCCTGGCCACAGCCGGATCCGGCCGCGCTGGTCGCGGCCACGGTCGGGATCGTCGTGCAGGTGAACGGCAAGGTGCGCGGACGGGTTACAGTGGCCACCGGTGCCAGCGAGGCCGAGGTGCGTGCGGCGGCGCTCGCCGATGACAACGTACAGCGTTTTGTCGCCGGTCAGCCGGTTCGCAAGGTAATCGTGGTTCCCGGGAAGCTCGTCAATGTGGTGGTCTGAGACCGGACTGAAACGCTGCGTTACTGGTGCGCTGCTCGGCTGCAGCGTGCTGTGGCTGACGGCCTGCGGGTTCCGGTTCCAGAGTGCGCCGGAATTCCCGGCCGAGATGGCAGTCACCTACATACAGACCGACGACCGCTACAGCCTGTTCTATCGCGAGCTGGTCAGCACACTGCGCCGCAGTGACATCAAGCTGACCGCAGAGCCGGCTGAGGCGCGAACCGTCATCAGGATACTCAGCGATGAAACCGGTCGTCGCACGCTCACGGTAACGGCGCGCAACGTGCCGGCTGAATACGAGGTGTACTACCGGCTGATCTTTTCGGTGGATGTGAACGGTCGTGAGGCAGTGCCCTATGAAGAGCTGGTCCTGACGCGCGACTATCCATTCGATGAAACGCAGGTGCTGGGCAAGGCCAACGAAGAACAGCTCATCATGCAGGCGATTGCCCGTGATATGGTCGGGCTCGTGACCCGGCGTCTGGCCGCCATCCACTGAGCGGCCCGGTTGATCCAGCGCATGGCCCGCGCCCGATTTCGCTACCGGATTTTGCGTTTCCTGCTGTTGGCAGCGGCGTGCGTCGTGCTGTTGACTCTGCTGCTGGTGCTGCCCCTTCGCTGGCTGCCGCCGCTCACTTCGAGTTTCATGCTGCAGAACCTGGTGCAGCAGGGGAGCCTGTCGGCGCGTGTGCGTTATGACTGGGAGCCGCGCGCAAAGATCAGCCGCCGCGCTGCGTTGGCCGCGATGGCTGCCGAGGACCAGAAATTTCTGGAGCACCCGGGCTTTGATCTGGAAGCCATTCGCAAGGCCTGGCAGCGCAATGCGCATGGCCGAAAGGTGCGCGGTGCCTCGACGATCAGTCAGCAGGTCGCGAAGAATCTCTGGCTGTGGCCCGGCCGCAGCTGGCTGCGCAAGGGCACGGAAGCCTGGTTCACGCTGTGGCTGGAGATCTGCTGGCCGAAAGCACGCATCCTGGAGATCTACCTCAACATCGCGCAGTTTGGCCCGCATGTGTTCGGCGTTGAAGCAGCGTCCCGGCGGTTTTTCAACAAACCGGCTGCGGCCCTGAATGAGTCGGAGGCTGCATTGCTCGCTGCGGTGCTGCCCAACCCGCAGCGATTCAGTGTCAGCAACCCGTCGCGCCATGTGCGCACCCGCCAGGCGTGGATCCGTGTGCAGGCCCGCCGCCTCAGCGACGAGCTGCCGGCTGCGCGCTGGCAATGACGCCAGCCCCGGCCGGCAACGGGCGGGTTCAGAGCTTGGTCGGGTTGGGCTGGCCGGGATAGACGAGTTCCGGGTCGAAGACCTTGTCGGTCATGGTGAATTCCAGCGGCAGGGGACTGTTGTCGGTTGCGTCCTTGCCGATTGCCGGGATGCGCCGGTAGAAGCAGCTGCGATAGCCGACATGACAGCTGGCGCCGCCGGTGACATCAACGCGCAGCCAGATGCAGTCCTGGTCGTCATCCACCAGCAGTTCGCGGACCTTCTGCACCAGCCCGCTGGTCGCGCCCTTGTGCCACAGCACCTGGCGGCTGCGGCTCCAGTAATGCGCCTCGCCGCTGCTGATCGTGCGGCTGAGTGCCTCGGCGTTCATGTAGCCGACCATCAGCAGTTCACCGCTGGCGTAATCCGTGGTGACGGCCGTGATCAGGCCCTGCGGGTCGAATTTTGGTGCCAGCTCGTGGCCTTCCTCGACCTGTTCGATGGTTTTGCGCGGGGCGAAGGGTGCTGCCGGGTTCATGTCATATTCCTTGGGCCGGGCGATCCTGTGTACGGGACCAGCTTGGTATTATAGCCAGCCTTCCGTACGGTCCTGCCCATGCCCCTCAGCCTGTACAACACGCGAACGCGTCAGAAAGAGCCCTTTGCCCCGCTGCAGCCGGGCCGGGTGACCATGTATGTCTGTGGGCCGACGGTTTACAGCTTTCCGCATATCGGCAATGCCCGCCCGGCAGTGGTCTTCGACGTGCTGGCCCGCCTGCTGCGT
>JBIJCV010000172.1:0-4589 GCA_044344525.1 Gammaproteobacteria bacterium
GGTGTGTTATATTCCCCCCCACCCCCCCCCCGGCGCGGCCCCCCCCCCCGCGACCCTTGATCTGCACTTCAGCGTCGAGGGCCCGGTGGTCAGGCAGTTCGAACAGGTTTTCGCAGCGGACTGGCGCTACGCTGCCGCCGAGAACCTGGCGCTGGCCAGGGAGGACCCGCCGCCGTCTGGCACTGCCTTCTGCCGTGCCCTCACCGACGGACCCAACGAGGAGCTGGAGACAATCCAGCTGGTGCTGCTCGGTGCGCTGGCCACTGCGCACAGCCGCGTGCACATCATGACGCCCTATTTCATCCCCACCCCGGAACTGGCGGGGGCATTGCAGGCGACAGCACTGCGCGGCGTCGAGGTGGTAATGATCCTGCCCGAGCGCAGCAACCTCCCGTGGCTGGATTGGGCCACCCGGCACTGGCTCCGGCCGCATCTTCAGCGCGAGATTCGCGTGTTCTGGCGCAAGCCGCCCTTTGCGCACTCCAAGATGTTCGTGGTCGACGACTACTATGCGCTGATAGGTTCGGCGAACCTCGACTCGCGCAGCCTGCGCCTGAATTTCGAGGTCATGCTCGAAGTGTACGATCCGGATCTGGTCGCCGGCCTCGGGCAGCACTTCGCGGAAGTCCGCGGCGAGTCCCACGAACTCCGGCTCCAGGAGCTAGAGACCCTGCCCTTGGCTGTGCGTCTCCGCAATGCGGCCTGCTGGCTGTTTTCGCCGTACCTGTAGAAACAGACTGTCGATACTCTGAACGTATGATGTAGGCTCGTGGCAGGTGCGGCAGTTCGGAGACGGGCGGTGAAAATCGCCCGAATACTGGTCGCTACGGATTTCTCGGCCGCTGGCTACCGCGCGGTGCAGTCGGCCGCCGATTCGGTGCGACGCGAAAAGGGGGGCTCCGCATCCTGCATGTCGTCACGCGACATGGAATCCGTACTCAGAGTGGGAGGGCGTGAGGAGTGTGAGCATGCCAGGGCGCAAGACCAAGCGGGCGCCGGAGTCTCCTGATCGGGCTTGCCTTCCTGGCCGCCTGCCTCTGGGTGGCTGAGTGGCTGGAATCCACGCAGGCACTGCCCGGTGCTCTGGGCTTTCTTCGGGAGGGCCTGGTGATTGGCGGTTGGGTCGCGCTGTGGCGGCCGCTGGAGATCTTCCTTTATGACTGGTGGCCCTTGCGTGCGGACCGTAACCTTTATCTGCGCCTGGCAGACGCCAGCGTGGAGATAACCCACGTGCCATAGAGGGCGGAACTCAACAGCGGTGTCCACAGGATCACATGCACGATGCCCAGCAGCCGCACGTAGCCGATCTGGTCATACAGGCGGCCCATCGATACAACCACGGCGATATTGGCCAGCGCGACGATCAGCGCATCGCGACGCGTTGCCTTCGAGAAGGCCAGGATCAGCGGCGTCAGGACGATCGACCAGCCCAGCCAGTAGAGCCAGTACAGCAACCAGCCGTCTGCAAGGGAGAACATCGCCTGGTTGAAAGTCATCGAGTTGTTCATTGCCTGCTCCTGCTGGCGTGCGATCTGCAGCGAATCGCTCAGTCTTTCCACACAAAGAGCTCGACCTTGTCACCGCTCATGACGTAATCCGTATCCGCCATGTCGCCCATCCAGGGTTTGGTGGTGATGGTGCCGGTGATCCAGTAGGGATCCGCCATGGACTTCAGGTTGAAGGGTTTCTTCAGCTTCACGTAGACGATCTGGTTGGGTGGCGGTGGCGGCACGTGGATGCAGGCGCCGAAGTAGGGCACCAGCAGGAACTCGTCGAGCATGCCGCCCGCGTCGGACTCCAGGGGCACGATGTAGCCCGGCAGTTTGACGTACTGGCCGTCCAGTGCCTTCACCGGGTTGAAGGTATAGGACGACGCCGGGGGAGAGCTTTCGCCAGTGGCCGGGTTGTCCTTGCCGGGAATGCCCGCACCGGGAAAGGCAGCAGGCGGCGGGGCGCTCATGGCTGGCATGAGATCGTCCCAGCTCAGCTCGCGGGGCTTGGGTGGTGCGGCGCTGGCGGCCGCAGCCGCGAGGCACAGGCCGATCAGCAGGCTGGCGATGATTTTATGCATATTCCAAATCCTATACCCGAATGGTGAGGCCGTCCGACAAGGCATTCCGATAAGCGCGCCAGGCCGGCAGCACGCCCATGAGCAGGGCGGCACCGACCACCACACCGGCGATCGTCAGGTCCCATGCACCGGGCGGCCGCAGTGCGACGAAGATCCCGAAGCGTTCTTCCACCAGCGGCGCACCGGCGGCGAGCAGCAGATAAAGCGTGGCGAAGCCGAGCAGCACGCCCGCCAGCGCCAGCAGTCCCGCCTCGCTCACCAGCAGGCCGAAGATATGCCAGGGCCGCGCGCCGACGGAACGGAGGATGGCCATTTCCCGGCGGCGCTCGTTCAGGCTGGTGAGGATCGCGGTGAGCATGCCGAGCAGGCCACCCAGCACGACGAAGCCGCTGATCGCCAGCAAGGCGATCTCCACGACGCCAACCAGATCCCAGAGTTGCTGCAGGGCCACGCCGGGGATGATCGCCGACAGCGGCTCCTCCGGGTACTCGTTCACCGCCCGCTGCAGCCTGAAAGACGCGGCCCGGGACTTGAGGCCCACCAGCACTGCGGTGATCGCCTTCGGTGTCAGGTCCATCTGCCGCACCTGGTCCGCTGTGATCTCCTGCCCCCGGATGCGGGTGCCGCTCTGCCAGTCCGCGTGGATGGCCTCGATGGCCTCCAGGCCGACATGCACGGTACGGTCTACCGGGGTGCCCGTCTTCTTCAGGATGCCGCGGATGACGAAGGGCTTGTCGTCGTGGTTCATGAAGCTGGTAGCGCCGAGGCCGTGCGCGACCACCACCGCCTGGCCGACCTGGTAGCCGAGCTGCCGGGCCACGTCCGCGCCGATGACCGCGTCGAACAGGTCGGCCACAGGGCCCCCGTCGGCGAACTCCAGCCTGCGGTCGCCGGCGAAGCGATAGTGCTCGTAGTACGCCGGGCTCGTGCCCAGCACCCGGAAGCCCCGGTGGGAGTCGCCGAGCGACAGCGGGATGGTCCAGGCCACCTCGCGCCGCTTCAGCAGGTCCTGGTAGGTCTGCCAGGTGATGTTGTTGGTGGCGTTGCCGATACGGAACACGGCATAGAGGAGCAGGTTGAGGTCGCCGCTGCGCGCGCCGACGATCAGGTCGGTGCCCGAGATGGTGTTGGCGAAACTCGCGCGGGCTTCGGTGCGCACGCGCTCCACGCCGAGCAGCAGCGTGACGCTGACCGCGATGGAGAAGATGGTGAGCAGCGCCGTGCCGCGCCGGTTCCACAGGCTGCGGGCCGCCAGGCCGAAGATGGTGCGCAGGCTGCTCATGCGACGTTCCGCCGTGCGAGCTGGTTCAGTTCCAGCAGCTCGACCTGCCGGTCGAACTGGCTGGCCAGCGACCGGTCGTGGCTGACGAAGACGATCGCACTGCCCGCGGCGCTGCACTCGCTCATCAATAGGCGCAGGAAGTCCGCGCGGGCATCGGCATCGAGGGACGAGGTGGGTTCGTCGGCGATCAGCAGCTCCGGGCGGCCGATCAGGGCCCGCGCCGCTGCGACCCGCTGCTGCTGGCCGATGCTGAGTTCGGTCACGCGGCGATCGAGAATGTCGCGGTCGGAGAGGCCGAGGTGGCCCAGCAGGCGCTCGGCCTCCGTGCGGATATCCGTCGCTCCGGCGAGCGCCCGCGCCCGGCGCCGCGCCGAGAATCGGCAGGGCAGAACCACGTTGTCCCGTACCGAGAGGTAGGGCAGCAGGTTGAACATCTGGAAGATGAAGCCAATGCCATCGACCCGCAGGGCGTCGCGCTGCGCGGCGCTGAGTTCGCCCAGCGACTTGCCCAGTACCCGGACGGTGCCACTGCCGGGCGTCAGCACACCGCCGATCAGGCCGAGCAGCGTGCTCTTGCCGCTGCCGCTCGGGCCGCTGATGAAGACCCGCTCGCCAGCCGCCACCCGGAATGCCGGAATCTGCAGCAGCGGTTGTTCACGTCGCCAGCCGAAGGCGACGTCCTGGAGTTCGACGACGCTCACCGCGGCGTGGCTTCCCGTGGCATCAGGACACGGACCGTACCCGGTTTGAGTATCACGGCCTTCTGTCCCGCCGGCGTCACGACGCTGGTGGACAGCTTCTGCGTGCCGGGGAAACGGGCGAACAGCTGGACGTCGACCCAGAGTAGCGCGGTCGGGCTGCTGCAGCGGAATTCCCAGCTGGCCTCGATGTCGGCATGGCCGCTGTCGTCGTAGTCGGGCGGTGACGCAGCGGAGGAAATCATTTGGCAGCCGGCTGCCGTCGGCGTGAGGAACAGGGCGTTGCCGGCCCGCAGGGTATCGAGCGCAGCGGCCAGCGCTGCGCTCTGCTCCGGCGTGGAGGGCTTGTGCTCGAAGCCGATGAAATTTTCTGCCGGCCCATCCAGGTCGATGGCCATGTCGTTGCCATCGATGGCGATGTCCAGCGTGGCGACACCGTGCTCGTGCTTGCCGGCCGAGCGGGTCTCGGTCGCCAGCGCGGGCGCAGCAGCCATCGCAGTGATCAATAGAAGGTGTGCAAGTGACTTGTGCATGACTT
>JBIJCV010000138.1:0-5149 GCA_044344525.1 Gammaproteobacteria bacterium
CCTGTACATGAGTCCGCTCGTGGAAGGCGGAGACGTGGTCGAACCACTGCGCGAGCGCGTGCTCGGCCGGGTACTGGCCGACAAGGTTCTGCGGCCTGGTACCAAGCAGGTGCTCCTCGATGCCGGTGTTCTGCTCGATGAGCACAAGGTGCGCGACCTTGAAGAGGCCAGCGTAGACCTGGTGAAGGTGCGCTCGCCGATTACCTGCGATACGCGTCACGGTGTGTGCGGTCTTTGCTATGGCCGTGATCTGGCGCGCGGGCATCTGGTGAATATCGGCGAGGCGGTCGGCGTAATCGCTGCCCAATCGATCGGTGAACCAGGCACGCAGCTGACGATGCGTACGTTCCACATTGGTGGTGCTGCATCACGGGCTGCTGCGGCAACCAGTATCGAGGTAAAGCGGCCGGGCACGATTCGCCTGCATAACGTCAAGACCGTGCGCCATGAGAAGGACTATCTCGTCGCGGTCAGCCGTTCAGGCGAAATTGGTGTCGTCGACGAACAGGGGCGTGAGCGTGAGCGCTACCGGATCCCGTATGGTGCCGTCATTGCGGTCGATCATGGCGACAAGGTGACCGGTGGACAGATCGTCGCAACCTGGGATCCACACACGCATCCCGTCGTTGCAGAAGTCAGCGGTTTCCTGAAATTCCAGGACTTCGTTGAAGACGTATCTGTTTCCGAGCAGGTTGACGAGGTTACCGGTCTCTCCAGTTACCTGATCCGGGATCCCAAGCAGCGTGGCATCAGTGGTCGTGATCTACGACCAACTGCCAAGCTGTTGAATGCCAAAGGTCAGGAAATCTTTTTTGCCAATACTGACATCCCCGCGGTATATGCGCTGCCCGTTGGCGCAGTGGTGACGATGGCCGATGGAGCACGTGTCTCAGTCGGTGACGTTATCGCACGCATTCCGCAGGAATCGTCAAAAACCCGTGATATCACCGGCGGTTTGCCGCGTGTCGCCGACTTGTTCGAGGCTCGCAAGCCGAAGGATCCGGCCATCCTGGCTGAGTTCAGCGGTACGGTGAGCTTCGGTAAAGAGACCAAGGGCAAGCGCCGCCTCATCATTACGGATGAGAGCGGTGAGAAGCATGAGGAGCTGATCCCCAAGTGGCGTCATCTGGGTGTCTTTGAGGGCGAACAGGTTACGCGCGGCGAAATGATTGCTGATGGTGAGCCGAATCCGCACGATATCCTGCGTCTGCAGGGCGTCACGCGTCTGGCTGATTACCTGGTTCGCGAAATCCAGGATGTCTATCGACTGCAGGGTGTGAAGATCAACGACAAGCACATCGAGACGATCATCCGCCAGATGCTGAAGAAGGTTGAAGTGTCTGACCCGGGCGAGACTGGTTTGTTGCCAGGTGAAAACCTGGAGCGTTCGCGGCTCCTGGATCATAACGAACGTGCGACCTCAGAGGGCAAGCAGGTGGCACAGGCGGAACCGCTGCTTCTTGGTATTACCAAGGCGTCGCTGGCCACCGAATCATTCATTTCGGCAGCCTCCTTCCAGGAGACGACCCGGGTTCTGACCGAAGCTGCCGTCAAGGGGCTGCGCGACAACCTTCGTGGCCTGAAGGAGAACGTCATCGTCGGGCGCCTGATTCCTGCCGGAACCGGCTACCGGCATCACACCGAGCAGAAACAGTCCCGCGAGCAGGAATTGAGGATGGAGCTGCAGGGTCTTGAGCAGTCGGCTGCAGCAGTTGGCCTGGGTGATGATGAGACTGGCGCTGAGGGCCTGTCTGCCGGGGAGAGTGATAGCGCCGAATAAGGGTATTTTGGGGCTTGGCTTGACTCTATTTCGAGAGGAGCCCTAGAATCCTCGGTTCAGCGCGCCGTGGGCGCACCCGGATGGTGCGCCCATCGGTTCGTCCAGGTACAAGAAAGAGGTTCAGGCCCCGCATGGCCTGGCCCTAGCGGTCAGCCCAAATTGGCAGCCCCGGAACGTTCCGGGTGCGTGCACGGGCTGATTTTTTTTCAGTTAACTTTGAGCAGCTAGTCGCTATGGCCACAGTCAATCAGTTGGTGCGCAAACCCCGGAGTGCTCCTACCTACAAGAGCAAGGTTCCCGCATTGTCCGGAAGTCCGCAAAAGCGCGGTGTTTGTACCCGCGTCTATACCACCACGCCGAAAAAGCCGAATTCCGCACTGCGCAAGGTAGCGCGCGTCCGGTTGACCAATGGCTATGAAGTAACGAGTTATATCGGTGGTGAAGGCCACAACCTTCAGGAGCACTCGGTTGTCATGATCCGCGGTGGCCGTGTAAAGGATCTTCCGGGTGTGCGCTATCACACCATCCGGGGCACCCTTGACTGTGCCGGCGTTAATGACCGCCGTCAGGGCCGTTCCAAATATGGCGCCAAGCGCCCGAAGAGCTGATCTGGAGTAAGGTATGTCTAGAAGAACCGCAGCGCCGAAGCGCACGATCCTGCCGGATCCCAAGTACAGCAGCGACCTGCTGGCCAAGTTCACCAATATGATCATGTGCTCCGGAAAGAAATCCGTAGCCGAAGGGATCATTTACGGCGCACTGGATCGCATCGTTGAACGCAGTGGCCAGGATGAGCAGAAGGCTGTCGAGCTGTTCGGCAAGGCGCTGGACAACGTGAAGCCGATGGTCGAGGTGAAATCACGGCGGGTTGGTGGTGCTACCTATCAGGTTCCGGTTGAAGTTCGTCCGGCGCGCCGTCAGACGCTTGCCATGCGCTGGGTTATCGACGCTGCCCGCGTGCGGTCCGAGAAGTCCATGGCTCATCGCCTGGCGCATGAGATTCTCGATGCCATCGATAATCGCGGTGCAGCCGTGAAAAAGCGAGAGGATACGCACCGGATGGCTGAAGCCAACCGTGCTTTCTCTCACTATCGCTGGTAGATCTGGCCGCGTCCGAATATCCCCCTGATGTTGTGCGACGCAAGGAACTGACGTGCCACGGACTACCCCAATCGAGCAGTACCGCAATATCGGTATCTCTGCACACATCGATGCGGGCAAGACCACCACGATAGAGCGCGTCCTGTTCTATACCGGCGTATCGCGCAGTATCGGTGAAGTCCATGACGGCGCGGCCACCATGGACTGGATGGAGATCGAGCAGGAGCGTGGTATTACCATCACGTCTGCAGCGACTACCTGCTTTTGGTCCGGGATGGACCGGCAGCTTTCCGAACACCGCATCAATATCATTGACACCCCGGGACACGTCGATTTCACCATCGAAGTCGAGCGGTGTCTCCGCGTGCTTGATGGTGGTGTAAGCCTGTTCTGTGCCGTCGGCGGCGTCGAGGCGCAGTCTGAAACCGTATGGCATCAGGCAAACAGGTATTGCTTGCCCCGTATTGCGTTCGTGAACAAGATGGATCGGCCCGGTGCGGATTTGTTCCGTGTTGTGCGCCAGATGCGTGACCGACTCTGCGCCAATCCTGTTCTTTTGCAGTTACCGGTTGGTGTGGCGGATAGTTTCAAGGGAGTCGTCGATCTGGTCACGATGACGGCAATCCACTGGGACGAGGCAGGTCATGGCGTCGGCTTCCAGCGGGCTGAAATTCCATCGGCCATGATCGACCTTGCGAGGGAGTACCGCGAGAAACTGGTCGAGGCGGCTGCGGATGGCGATGAAAAGCTGCTGAAAAAATATCTTGAGACCGGCGATCTTTCTGCTGCCGAGATCAGGTATGGACTTCGTTTGCGCACGCTCCGAAACGAGATTCTCCCCGTAACCTGCGGCTCAGCCTTCCGGAACAAGGGCATTCAGGCGGTGCTGGATGCGGTCGTACATTATCTGCCGTCCCCCGCAGACAAGCCTCCGGTAATCGGAATACTTGAGAATGGAGAGCCCGGCGCGAGAATCGTCAGCGATGACGAACCATTTTCCGCCCTGGCTTTCAAGGTTGCAGCTGCGCCCCTTGCCGAGAACCTGGCATTTTTTCGCGTGTATTCCGGCGTTCTTTCTGTTGGTGACAGGGTTCTCAATCCCGCGACTGGCGCCAGCGAACAGATATCCCGGCTCGTTCAGGTGCATGCCAATGAACTGGATGACATTCAGGAGGTCCGGGCTGGAGATATTGCCGCAGCAGTGGGTCTGGCAGATGTCGCTACCGGCGATACCCTGTGTGATGCAGGCAATCCCATTGCGCTGCAGAAAATCGACGTTCCGGAACCTGTAATCTCGGTGGCGCTTGAGCCAAAGACGACCGCCGATCAGGAGCGGATCGGCGCGGTTCTGCAGCAGTTGGCGAAAGAAGATCCTTCATTTCGCGTACACACCGACGACGATTCCGGGCGTGCTGTTGTGGCTGGCATGGGCGAACTGCATCTGGAAATCATCGTTGACCGGATGCGCCGTGAGTTTGGTGTGGCAGTCAATGTCGGCCGGCCGCAGATCGCCTACCGGGAGACGATTCGCGTCAGCGTTGAGCAGGAAGGGCGCTTTGTCGTCTCCGAGCCGGGTGCGCAGGCGCAGTATGGGCATGTGTTTTTGCGTATTCAGCCACTGCCGCGCGGCAGCGGTTATGTCTTCGAGAGCCGGGCTTCGGCGGATATGGTGCCCGGACAGTACATTGCGGCAATAGATCAGGGCATCCGTGAGCAGATGGCTAACGGGATCCGTGCTGGTCACCCGGTTGTGGATGTCAGGGTCACAGTGACTGGTGGCTCGCATCAGGGGGCTGATTCCAGTGATCTGGCCTTCCGGATGGCCGGTTCGCTGGCCTTCAGGGACGGCTGCGCAAAGGCTGGGGCCGTATTGCTGGAGCCGCTCATGAGAGTCGAGGTCAGTACGCCTGACCAGTTCATGGGAGAAATTACCGGTGATATTGCCCGGCGCCACGGTGTTCTGAACGGTCTTGATGACTGTGCAGCCGGTAAACTGGTGCGCGCCGAGGTGCCACTGGCCGGGATGTTTGGCTATGCTAGCGCGCTGCGCTCCATGTCGCAGGGCCGCGCTACCTACTCGATGGTATTTGGAGAATACATTGAAGCCCCCTTCAATGTTGCTGAATCGTCGGTTGAGAATTGACAGGGAAAGCCGTGCGCGGATAACACCGTGACTGCGGATGTAACAGAAGCACAAACAGATCGAAGAGAGAGCTGGTCATGTCGAAAGCTAAATTTGAGCGTACAAAGCCCCACGTCAACGTTGGA
>JBIJCV010000141.1:0-5112 GCA_044344525.1 Gammaproteobacteria bacterium
GACGGCTCCGCCTGCAGCGCGAAAGTGGGCAAAATAATTGACTCCGACATCACCGCCCAGGGAGAAAGTGCGGCTGAGCGGGTTGTAGTGGCCGCCGATCAGGGTCCCGAGACGCAGCCCGGCGTGACGTGCCCAGGCGTCGAGTTCAGAGGGCCGGATGAGCTTCCCGAAGTGATGCGTACCCCGCGGCACGAGCTGGGTCAGATATTCGGCCCCCACGATTGCCGTCAGGAAGGCGCGCGGCGTGCGGTTGAGTGTCGAGACGATCACGCTGCCGCCAGGTTTTGCCAGCCGTGCGCAGGCGGCGATCAGCAAGGCCGGATCCGGCACGTGTTCCAGCAGTTCCATGCAGGTCACCGCGTCAAAACTTCCAGGCGAGCTTTGGGCCAGCTCTTCTGCCGTCATCTGCAGATAGGTGACCTGCAAGGGGCCGGATTCCAGCAGGTGCAGGCGCGCTACGTCGAGTACTTCGGTCGACATGTCGACGCCGGTAACCTGCGCGCCGCGTCTAGCCATGGCTTCGGACAGCAGGCCACCGCCGCAGCCTATATCCGCAACGCGCTTGCCATGCAGTCCGATGCACTGGTCAACGAATTCGACCCGTGCCGGATTGATGTCGTGCAGAGTACGGAATTCGCCGTCCGGATCCCACCAGCGGCTGGCAAGGGAACCAAAATGTGCCAGTTCGGCCGGATTGGCATTGGTTTGCTCAGTCATGTGCAATGCTCGCGGGAGTTGCTGAAAGTCGCGCCCGCCACGCCTCTGCGCGTGCCAGGATTGCCGGCGCATCCGCCAGCAGCGGCTGGCTGTCGGCCAGCAGTTGCTGGCCTGCAACCCAGACATCGCTGACCTGATCGCGCGAAGTTGCGTAGACAAGTTGCGAAACCGGATCGTAGACCGGCTGCGTGGCAGCTGCGGACAGGTCTACACAGATCACATCCGCTTCCTTGCCGGCCAGCAGTGAGCCGATGCGTTCTCCGAGGCCAAGTGCCCGTGCGCCGTCAAGCGTGGCCATTCGGAGTACTGCTGCCGCCGGCGCAACGTCGGCCCGCTGCGCCACGCCCTTGGCCAGCAGTGCACAGCTGCGCATCTCGCCAAACATGTCCAGATCATTGTTGCTGCCCGCACCGTCGGTGCCGAGGGCAATATTGATCCCGGCTGCGGCAAGTTCGGCTACCGGGCAAAAGCCGCTTGCCAGCTTGAGATTGGATTCAGGGCAATGCACCACGCTGACGCCGCGCTCGTGCAGCAGTGATATTTCCGCCGGTGTCAGCTGGGTCATGTGTACCGCAGTCAGCAGGGGTGTCAGCAGGCCGAGTTCGTCGAGTCTCTGCAATGGCCGGCGCAAAAAGTGCTGCTGGCTCACCGCGATCTCTTCCGCGGTTTCATGAACGTGCATGTGGATGAGCGTATCGAGTTCGTTGGCCAGTACCTGGATCTGCCGGAAACTGCTGTCTGCAACGGTGTAAGGGGCGTGTGGTGCGAAAACCATCGAGACGCGCGGATGGCCGCGAAACTGATCGCGTACCGCCAGGCCCTTGCGCAGGTACTCTTCGGCGTTCCGGGCCCAGACAGTCGGATGCTCGAGGACGATCATGCCGACGCAGGCCCGCAGTCCGCTGGCATCGACGGCCCGTGCAATGACATCCGGAAAAAAATACATGTCGTTGAAACAGGTGGTGCCACTGCGAAGCATTTCCAGCATGGCGAGTTCCGTGCCATCACGCACGAAGCCCGCATCCACCCAGCGCGCTTCCGCTGGCCAGATGTGCCGTTCCAGCCAGGTATTCAGGGGCATGTCGTCCGCAAGTCCGCGGAACAGCGTCATCGGTGTATGGGTATGGGCGTTTACCAGTCCGGGCAGCAGCACATGGTGCGGTCGCCGGATCAGGTCCCTGGCGGCATAGCGCTGAGTGGCTTCGGCGGCCGGCAGAAGATCGACTATCCGGCCGTCGCGCACCACCAGGGCGTGCTCTTCGAGAACGCGCCCCTCGGGTTCGACGGGGATGACCCAGCGGGCGGCAATGATGAAGTCAGCAGGCTGCATGGCATATGGTTCCGGCGGCGGCATAATGCCTGATCCGTGTTAGCATAGCGCGTGTCCCGGAGACCATTTTTTTTAACACCACAACGATCAACCGAGCCGCCTCCAGCCTGGCGGGTAAATGCCATGCCGGGGATGGCTGTGTGTTGATCGTTGTCTCGCGGAACTTGCTGTATCGATGGCTGAAGTAGCCAAGGAAATTCTCCCGGTCAATCTCGAAGACGAGATGCGGAAGTCCTATCTGGACTACGCGATGAGCGTCATCGTGGGTCGTGCGCTGCCAGACGTGCGCGATGGCCTGAAGCCGGTTCACCGCCGCGTCCTTCATGCGATGCGGGAACTCGGCAATGACCACACCAAGGCGTACAAGAAATCCGCGCGCGTGGTCGGTGATGTCATCGGTAAATACCACCCGCACGGTGATACGGCGGTCTATGACGCGATCGTGCGCATGGCGCAGCCCTTTTCGATGCGTTATCTGCTGGTGGATGGGCAGGGCAACTTCGGTTCCGTAGATGGCGATGCGCCGGCAGCCATGCGCTATACCGAAGTGCGCATGACCCGGATCACCAGCGAACTGCTGGCTGATATCGACAAAGGTACGGTTGATTTCGTAGCAAACTATGATGGTTCCGAAACCGAACCATCGGTGCTGCCGGCACGGATTCCCAATCTGCTGGTCAACGGTTCCTCCGGTATTGCCGTCGGCATGGCGACCAACATTCCGCCGCATAACCTCGGCGAGGTTGTTACGGCGACGCTGGCCCTGATCGACAATCCGGCGATTACCACGGCTGAGTTGATGGTGATCGTGCCCGGTCCGGATTTTCCGACCGCAGGCATCATCAACGGTTCGCAGGGTATTCACGCCGCCTATACCACGGGCCGCGGCCGGGTTCATATCCGTGCGCGAGTGAACGTCGAGGAATTCGGCGAGCGCGGCCGTGAGGCTCTGATCGTTACGGAGCTCCCGTACCAGGTCAACAAGGCGCGACTGATCGAAAAGATTGCCGAGCTTGTCCGGGACAAGAAGCTCGAGGGCATCAGCGAGCTGCGCGACGAGTCCGACAAGGACGGGATGCGTGTCGTCATCGAGCTGCGCCGTGGCGAGTCGTCCGATGTTGTGCTCAATAACCTCTACAAGCAGACTCAGCTTGAGAGCGTTTTCGGCATCAATATGGTTGCCCTGCGGGACGGGCAGCCCCGGCTCTTTGATCTCAAGACGCTTATCGAGTGCTTCGTGCGCCACCGGCGCGAGGTGGTCACCCGCAGGACGATTTTCGAGCTGCGAAAAGCGCGCGAACGCGCACATATTCTCGAAGGTCAGGCGGTGGCTCTGGCCAATATCGATCCGGTGATCGCCGTGATCAAGGCCTCGCCGTCGCCGCCCGAAGCGCGTGAGGCGCTGACCACGCGTATCTGGTCGCCGGGCGCGGTTACCGGAATGCTTGCCCGTGCGGGCAATGTGTCCACCCGGCCCGATGATGCAGCAGCGGACTTCGGTCCGGGTCCTGAGGGGTACCGGCTGTCGCAGGTTCAGGCGCAGGCAATTCTGGATCTGCGTCTGCAGCGACTGACTGGCCTCGAGCAGGACAAGATCATCAACGAGTACCAGGAGCTGCTGTCGCGGATCCGTGAGTACACGGAAATTCTCGCCGATCCGGAACGCCTGATCGCTGTGATTCGCGCGGAGCTGATCGAGATCCGCGAGAACTATGCGGATGCGCGCCGCACGGAAATCGTCCAGGACCACTCGAGCCTGGAGATGGAAGACCTGATCCCCGAGGAAGATGTGGTTCTGACTCTCTCGCACGGCGGTTATGCCAAGGCCCAGAGTGTCAGCGATTATCAGGTGCAGCGTCGGGGTGGCAGGGGACGTGCGGCCGCAAAGGTCAAGGAAGAGGACTTCATCGACAAGCTCTTCATCGCCAATACCCACGATACGCTGCTGTGTTTTACCAGCACCGGCAAGATGTACTGGCTCAAGGTCTATCAGGTTCCACGCGCCGGGCCTGGTGCGCGAGGCCGGCCGATGGTGAACCTGCTGCCGCTTGAGCCCGACGAGCGCATCAATGCGGTATTGCCCGTACGGCAGTTCAGCGATAACAACTTCATCTTCATGGTGACCAGTGACGGGACCGTCAAGAAGACCGCGCTGGATGCGTTCTCACGCCCGCGGACTGCCGGCATACGCGCTATCGATCTGCATGAAGGTGACCGACTGGTCGATGTTGCGATTACCGACGGCGAATGCGACATCATGCTGTGCGCAAGCACCGGCAAGGCGATCCGCTTTCATGAGTCGGATGTGCGGCCGATGGGTCGGGCAGCTGCCGGTGTGCGCGGCATGCGCATTCCGGAGGGACACGAGATCATTGCCTTGCTGATTCTCGGTGAGGGAGAAGTGCTTACCGCCACTGAAACCGGTTACGGCAAGCGCACCGCTGTTGATGAGTTCCCGGCGCAGGGGCGTGGCGGCCAGGGCGTTATCGCCATACAGACCTCGGGGCGCAATGGCCGCATGGTTGGTGCGATCCAGGCCAAGGATGAAGATGAAATCATGCTGATCAGCAGTGGCGGTACGCTGGTGCGTACCCCGGTGGCTGAAATTTCGCAGCAGGGCCGCAATACGCAGGGTGTGCGGCTGATTCGAATCGGCGACGATGAGCGTCTGGTCGGTCTAGACCGGATTGTGCCCGGTACCGATGCAGATGACGGGGACGCGGCAGAGTAGTCGCCAGCGCCCAGAGTCGCTTTCCAGACAACATTTCACGAGAGAAGCAGATGGCAAGGGTTATAAATTTCAGTGCGGGTCCGGCTGCGTTGCCGCTCGAGGTGCTGCAGCAGGCGCAGGCAGAGATGACCGACTGGAACGGCACGGGCATGTCGGTGATGGAGATCAGCCATCGCAGCAAGGAGTTCATCAAGGTTGCCGAGCAGGCTGAGGCTGATCTGCGTGAACTGATGCAGATCCCGGCCGATTACTCGGTGTTGTTCCTGCAGGGCGGTGCGACCACGCACTTCGCGCTGCTGCCGATGAATCTGGCTGCGCCGACGCAGTCAGTTGA
>JBIJCV010000145.1:0-5082 GCA_044344525.1 Gammaproteobacteria bacterium
TGAGCTCAGCACACCCAGCAAGCAGACAATCAGTCCCGGCAGGCGGCTAGTGCGAAACATCAGCTGAACCTTCGGCTTCAGGTACGGAATATTCCTGGATTTCCACTTCGCCCCGCTCATTCACGGTGGCTACAGGCACGGCCTGAAAGCGCCCCTGCAAATTCACGCTATACCCTGAAACAGCGGGTTCCTCCACCAGACCCTCTGAGCGGGTATCAGTCATCTGCTCCAGCGCTTGCTGGATTTCCGGCTCCAGTGGGCGCGCTGGCTTGACCGCTGTAGCAGCCGTTGAACCCGTTTCCGCAGAACTGGCTGCGACCGCAGCTTCTTGGGCAGCAGTGCTTATCGACTCGTTTAACGGAGGCCGGGAACTGTTGGCCTGAGGCGGAGAGGATTGCTCACCCGGCATCGCGCGCAGCAAAAAATAGACACCCAACGCTAGCGCCAGCATCAACAGTATTAGCCACTGCCTGGGCAGTAATTTTTTCATCGTGAAACCCGGGCCTTTCAATACTCGGACCTTGCCACTTTTCTATCTCTATATAGCAGCCATCGTCTCGCACCTGAAATGCACCGAATCACCATGCGTGAATTACCTGGCACCAAGAATACCAAGCAATGGCTAAACGATAATGAAATTCAATCAGATAGGATGATTTGTTTCAGCTTGTACCGAGAGCGAGATTAGCAGCGCCAGGCAATACATAAGGTTGCCATCACGAACGTTGCGGTCAGCCAGTCGATTCTCCTCGCAGGTCAGGCGTCAGCGGTTTAACTTAAGCCCCGCGCGATCTGAAACCCTACAGCCCGCGCGCAATCGCGCGGTACGCGATGTCCTTGCGATAGAACGCGCCGTCCCAGTGGATCTGCCGGACCAGCGCATAAGCGGTCTGTTGCGCGGCGCTCACCGTGTCGCCGGTACCGACCACGCAGAGCACACGGCCGCCGCGCGTGACGATCTGGTCCTGGGTGTTGAAGCCGGTGCCGGCGTGAAAGACTTTGGCATTGGCCGAGGGTGTGCTCGGCAATCCGCTGATCGGATCACCGTTGCGGTACTTGTCCGGATAGCCACCAGCGGCCATGACCACGCCGACCGTCGGGCGCGGATCCCACTCGGCTTTGGTCTTGCCCAGGTTGCCGTCGAGCGCCGCCTCGATGAGCGTGAGCAGGTCTGATTTGAGACGGAACAGGATCGGCTGGGTTTCCGGATCGCCGAAGCGGCAATTGAATTCCAGTACCTTGAGCGAACCGTCAGGCCCGATCATCAAACCGGCGTACAGAAAGCCGCTGTAGCGCACACCGTCCTGACGCATGCCCTCGACCACCGGCCGCATCACCTGATCCATCACGCGCGCCGCGATCTCGTCGGTGACCACGGGTGCCGGTGAATAGGCGCCCATGCCACCAGTGTTCGGCCCGCGGTCGCCATCGTCGCGGGCCTTGTGATCCTGCGAGGTGGCGAGCGGCAGTATCGCGCCGTCCACACCGACCATGGCTATGAAGCTGGCTTCTTCGCCGGTCAGAAATTCTTCGATCACCACGCAGGCACCGGCCGCACCGAAGCTGCCTTCACCGAGCATGCCGATGACCGCCTGTTCGGCTTCGGCAATCGTGTGCGCAACCACCACGCCTTTGCCCGCTGCCAGGCCATCTGCCTTTACAACGATCGGCGCACCGACACTGGCGATGTAGGCCAGCGCCTTGTCGAGTTCGGTAAATGAGGCGTGATGCGCGGTGGGAATGCCGTGCCGGACCATGAACTCCTTGGCAAAGTTCTTGGAACTTTCCAGCCGCGCAGCCTGACGCCGCGGCCCGAAGCAGCGCTGGCCGGCGCTCCAGAAGCGGTCGGCAATGCCAGCGGCCAGCGGGGCTTCCGGCCCGACCACCGTGAGGCCCACGTGTTCCTCGCGTGCCAGTTTGAGCAGTCCCTCAACATCATCGGCCGCCACTGGAACGTTGCGCACGCCCGGTTCAATCGCGGTGCCGGCATTGCCCGGTGCGACGATGACCAGTTCCACATGCTTCGACTGGGCCAGCTTCCAGGCCAGTGCATGTTCCCGTCCGCCGCCACCGACCACGAGGACTTTCATGGCTAGTGCCTGAAGTGGCGCATGCCGGTGAAGATCATCGCGATGTCATGTTCGTCGGCCGCGGCGATCACCTCGGCATCGCGCATCGAGCCACCGGGATGAATGATGGTGCGGATGCCAAAGCTGGCGGCGAGGTCGATGCCATCGCGGAACGGGAAGAAGGCATCGGAAGCCATCGTGCTGCCGGCGGTCTTGAGACCGGCTTCTTCGGCTTTCCAGGCCGCGATGCGCACGCTCATGACGCGACTCATCTGCCCGGCGCCGATGCCAATGGTGGCCTGATCGCGGATGAACAGGATCGCATTGGATTTCACGAAGCGCACCAGCGACCAGGCGAGTCGGGCGTCGGCGAGCTCAGCGGCGCTCGGCTGGCGCTTGCTGACCACACGCAGCGCATCGGCCGGCAGCGTCGCGACATCGGTGTCCTGCACCAGCATGCCGCCCTCGATCTGCTCGACGCGCAGCGCCGGGGGCCGACTCGTGTTCAGCAGACCGGTGGCGAGTACGCGGATGTTGGGTTTGCGGGCCAGGGCAGCGAGAGCCTCGGGTGTAAAGGCTGTTGCCAGCAGCACTTCGACGAACTGCCGCTCGATGATGCTCGTCGCCAGGGCACCATCCACCACGGTATTGAAGGCAATGATGCCGCCGAAGGCTGAAGTCGGATCGGTGGCGTAGGCCTTCTCATAGGCTGCCGCCACAGTTGCGCCAAGTCCCACACCGCAGGGATTGGCATGCTTGACGATCACACAGGCCGGCGCGGGTAGCGGACGCACGCATTCGAGCGCGGCATCTGCATCAGCGAGATTGTTGAAAGACAGCTCTTTGCCCTGATGCAGTTGTGCGCCGACGACGGTATCGCCGGCGCCGCCAGCCAGCGTGTAGAGTCCGGCGCGCTGATGCGGGTTCTCGCCGTAGCGCAGGGTCTCGCGCAGGCGCAGACCGATCGGATAACGCGTGGGCAACTCGGTATCTTCGTCTGCCGCGCGCAGCCAGCTCCAGACCGCCGCGTCATAGGTCGCGGTATGTGCGAAGGCCTTGCGGGCCAGGTAACGACGGGTGGTGGTGGATACGCTACCGCCGGATTCAAGTTCACCGAGCACGCGTTCGTAATCCGCCGGATCAACCATCACCGCGACAAAATCCTGGTTCTTGGCCGCGCCACGGATCATCGCCGGCCCGCCGATGTCGATGTTCTCGATGGCGTCTTCGCGCGAGCAGCCCGGCTTGCTGGTGGTGGCTTCGAAGGGATAGAGATTGACCACCAGCAGATCGATGGGCTTGATGCCATGCTGTGCCATGACCGCGCTGTCTGTCGTTCCGCGGTTAAGCAGGCCCCCATGGATCAGCGGATGCAGCGTCTTGACTCGTCCATCCATGATTTCCGGAAAACCGGTGATCTCGGCGACATCAGTGACCGGTATGCCAGCTTGCCGCAGTGCTACGGCAGTGCCGCCAGTGGACAGGATATCGATGTTCAGCTTGTGCAGTCGGGTGGCAAGGGCCACCACGCCGGCTTTATCAGAGACGCTGATCAGGGCTCGGGTACAAGGGGGCATGCGGTTGCCTGGACTCAGTCCAGCAGTGCGTACTGACGCAGCTTCTTGCGCAACGTAGCGCGATTGATGCCGAGAATCTCGGCCGCAACACTCTGGTTGCCGCCGGTGTAGTCGAGCACGGTCTTGAACAGCGGTGTTTCAATCTCGCCAAGCACGAGTTCGTACAGGTCGCCGGGGCGATGGCCGTTGAGATCGCTGAAGTAACACTGCAGCGCTTCTTCCGTGAGGTCGCGGAGCGGCCGGTTCTTGACGCGTACTACTGTGGCGCCATTACGCGCCGGGACAGGTTTTTTTGCGGGGCTTTTACCGCGCGTTTTTTTGGCCACCGATCGAATGCTCCTGCCGATAAACCCCGGCCACCGCCCGCGGGCATGGCAGCCGAAGCATCTGAACTATTAGGCGCGCTCACCACACGCCTGGTCAGTCATCAAGTGAGTCCGCGGCGCAACGGCGTATGAAAAATTTTTCGACCGCGCGCGGGGGGAAGCGATCATAGCACGTCGCTGTCGATGCTAGCGCGTGAAGGGCGCTTTCTGATCTCGCTCCTGCTGACAGACCAGTCCCTCACGACGATAAAGCACACAGACGTCCACCTCGTAGCCGAGGGCATCTGTGCCGGGATCACGCAGACTGATCTTGACGGGGATCAAGGCTCCTGGAGCAAGCAGTTCTCCGGGTGGTGGGGCCGCATCCATATATTCATCCGGACTGAAGGCGCGGCTGCCCAGCGTTTTTGAAAAACGGTCACGCAGGGTGACGCGCACCATCGGCAACCCTACTGGTTCAGAGCCGACGATGGCTATGCGTGCGAGTACGTCGAGGGCGCCACTTGCCGTTGCACCGGCTACCGCTTCAGAACCGCGCACTTCATAGGCGCGCAGATTCCAGTTGGGTAACAGGGACAGGTTCAGGGCGGAGTAAAGGCGGGTGAGGGGGCGATACAGTGTTGGCCGCGCCGCCAGATCATCGCGCTGGTAGTGGATGGTCTGCAGCAGCAAGGTCAGCGCCAGAAGTACCGCACCTGCTGTAAAAACCCGGCGTCCCGGAAAATCAGCGCGTACTTCGTGCTCGCCGCCGGATTCCCCGCGGTCCCAGGCCTCATCCGGCGCAGCTGAGATGGGTGCTGCGTCTGCGTTATCCGTGTCGATGCGGTAAACCGGCGCTTCGTCGACCTCATCGGTTACCTCATTGAGCAGTTCCTGCCAATCGTCCGGCACGTGGTTGATCGGTGCCGGCTCAGGCTCTGGGCCCGGCGCGGCTGCGGGCTCCGTTTCTGGTTCACTCTCGGCGTCGGCGTCGGCGTCAACGTTTTGTTCCGGTTCCGGCGGCACGGCCATTGGCGGTAGCGCTGCCGCTGCCGGTTCACTCACCTCGACGAAAAATTCAGACCAGTTGTCCTCCGGGACATTGAACTCCAGAGTCTCATCGCTGCTGAC
>JBIJCV010000144.1:0-5082 GCA_044344525.1 Gammaproteobacteria bacterium
AAGCCATTCGTGGTACCGCAATCCTCGCAGGACACGACCAGATCCTGGGCGACGTCTACCAGGCGCCGGGTCAGGTAACCGGAGTTGGCGGTTTTCAGTGCCGTATCGGCAAGGCCCTTTCGCGCACCATGCGTCGAGATGAAGTACTGGAGAACGTCCAGCCCCTCGCGGAAGTTCGCAGTAATCGGCGTTTCGATAATCGAGCCATCAGGCTTGGCCATCAGACCGCGCATGCCGGCCAGCTGCCGGATCTGTGCTGCGGAGCCTCGGGCGCCGGAATCGGCCATCATGAAAATTGCGTTGAACGACGCCTGTTTGGTGGTCTCACCCTTGGCGTTGACCGTCAACTCGGTGCCCAGCTTCTCCATCATGGCCTTCGCAACCAGGTCATTGGTCCGCGACCAGATATCGACGACCTTGTTGTAGCGCTCACCATTGGTAACAAGTCCGCTGGCGAACTGGTCCTGGATCTCCTTTACCTCGGTTTCAGCTGCCTTGAGAATGGCGACCTTCTCTTCCGGCACGACCATGTCGTCTACGCCGATTGAGATACCAGACCGCGTGGCATAAGCAAAACCGGTGTACATAAGCTGGTCAGCGAACACGACCGTCTTTTTCAGTCCAACCTGGCGATAGCATGCGTTGATGCTGGCGGATATGGCTTTCTTGTCCATATTCCGGTTGACCATCGAGAAATCGAGCCCCTCAGGCACGATTTCAGACAGCAGCGCGCGACCGACCGTGGTCTCAACAAGCTTGATCACGGTAACGACGTTTCCGTCGGCATCCAGGCTGGTATGCGGGATACGCGCCCTGATGCGTGCGTGGAGTTCGACCGTCCGGCTCTCGTAGGCACGATGCACTTCGCTTACATCAGCGAACACCATGCCTTCACCACGGGCGTTTATCCGCTCGCGGGTCATGTAGTAAAGACCCAGCACCACGTCTTGCGACGGAACGATGATTGGCTCACCGTTGGCTGGCGACAGAATGTTATTCGTCGACATCATGAGAGCACGCGCTTCAAGCTGTGCTTCCAGCGACAGTGGCACATGGACTGCCATCTGGTCACCGTCGAAGTCGGCGTTGAAGGCGGTGCAAACCAGCGGATGCAGCTGAATCGCCTTGCCTTCGATAAGTACCGGCTCAAACGCCTGAATACCAAGACGATGCAGGGTTGGTGCACGATTCAGCAGCACCGGATGCTCGCGGATGACTTCCTCGAGAATATCCCAGACCTCCGGGCCTTCGCGCTCCACGAGTCGCTTGGCCGCCTTGATCGTGGAAGCGTCACCGCGGAGTTGCAGCTTGGAGAAGATAAATGGCTTGAAGAGTTCGAGGGCCATCTTCTTGGGCAGGCCGCACTGGTGCAGCTTCAACGTAGGGCCAACCACGATTACCGAACGACCGGAATAGTCAACGCGCTTGCCCAGCAGGTTCTGGCGGAACCGGCCCTGCTTGCCCTTGATCATGTCAGCCAGGGACTTGAGCGGGCGACGATTCGTGCCGGTTATGGCACGACCGCGACGGCCATTGTCCAGCAACGCATCAACAGCTTCCTGCAGCATGCGTTTTTCATTGCGGACGATGATGTCCGGCGCATTCAGCTCCAGAAGCCGGCGCAGCCGGTTATTGCGATTGATGACACGACGATAGAGATCGTTGAGATCAGAGGTCGCGAACCGACCGCCATCCAGCGGCACCAGCGGACGCAGATCCGGCGGCAGTACCGGCAGCACCGTGAGCACCATCCACTCGGGATGATTGCCAGACTCAATGAAGGCATCTATCAGCTTCAGACGCTTTGAAAGGCGCTTGATCTTGGTTTCTGAACTGGTGGCCGCAATATCTTCGCGGACCTTGATCACTTCACGCGGCAGATCCATCGTACGCAGCATGTGATGGACAGCTTCGGCGCCCATACGGGCATCGAACTCGTCGCCATGCTGCTCTACTGCCTCAAGGTACTGCTCATCGGTCAGCAACTGGGCGCGTTCCAGGGGTGTCATGCCCGGGTCGATGACCACGAAGGCCTCGAAATAGAGGACGCGCTCGATCTCGCGCAAAGTCATGTCAAGCATCAAGCCGATGCGCGACGGCAGCGACTTCAGGAACCAGATATGCGCAACCGGGCTGGCAAGTTCGATATGACCCATGCGGTCACGGCGAACCTTGGCCTGCGTGACCTCAACGCCGCACTTTTCGCAAACCACACCGCGATGCTTGAGGCGCTTGTACTTGCCGCAAAGACACTCGTAGTCCTTGATCGGACCAAAGATCTTGGCGCAGAAAAGGCCATCGCGCTCCGGTTTGAATGTCCGGTAATTGATCGTCTCCGGCTTCTTGACCTCACCGAAGGACCACGAACGGATCCTCTCCGGCGAAGCCAGCTGGATACGTATAGCGTCGAAGTCCTCGACCGTCTGCTGCTGCTTGAAAAGCTTCAGTAGGTCTCTCATGTATCACCACCTGCCATTGTTCGGTCCGCGCAATTACTAGTTTCCGGTCGCCGCGTGAGTTAGTCCTTCTCGAGCTCCATATTGATGGCGAGAGAACGGATTTCCTTGACGAGGACATTGAAGGACTCAGGCATCCCGGCTGCCATCTCATGGGTATCGTCCACGATGTTCTTGTACATCTTGGTACGACCCTGCACGTCATCGGATTTGACGGTCAGCATCTCCTGAAGCGTGTACGAAGCGCCGTATGCCTCAAGTGCCCAGACTTCCATCTCACCGAAACGCTGCCCGCCGAATTGCGCCTTGCCGCCCAGGGGCTGCTGCGTAACGAGACTGTATGGACCGGTCGAGCGTGCATGCATCTTGTCGTCAACCAGATGATTGAGCTTCAGCATGTACATGTAACCGACCGTCGTCGGCCGGTCGAATGCCTCACCGGTGCGTCCGTCATACAGCTGTGCCTGGCCGTTAAGCGGCAGACCTGCAAGCCGCAGCAGACTCTTGATCTCGCTTTCACTGGCACCATCGAACACTGGTGTCGCGATCGGCACGCCATGCCTGAGATTGCCTGCCAGTTCGTCGATCTCGGGGTCAGTGAGATCAGTGAGCTTGACCTTCTGTCCGCCAGTCTGGTTGTAGATCTCGTCGAGAAACTTTCTCTTCTCGGCCATGACTGCATTGGCGTCGATCAGCGCACCGATCTTTCGACCGAGCTCCTTGGCGGCCCAACCCAGATGCGTCTCCAGCACCTGCCCGATATTCATGCGCGAGGGCACGCCGAGCGGGTTGAGCACGATGTCGACCGGCGTACCGTCCGCCAGGTACGGCATGTCTTCAACCGGCACGATCGTGGAGATAACGCCCTTGTTGCCGTGGCGACCAGCCATCTTGTCACCGGGCTGAATACGCCGCTTGACGGCAAGATAGACCTTGACCATTTTCAGCACGCCGGGCGCCAGATCATCACCAGCAGTGATTTTCTTGCGCTTTTCCTCGAAGCGGCGATCGAACTCCTGACGCTGCTGACGAAGGCGCTCGGCAGCCTGCTCCAGCTGCGTATTCGCATCATCGTTGGTCAGGCGTATGTCGAACCACTTCTCGCGGGGCAGGTCACTCAGATAGGCCTGGGTGATCCGGCCGCCAGCCTTGAGCGCTCCAGGTCCACCCTCGCTCTGCTTGCCCACCAGCATGCGCTCGACACGCTGGAATATGTCTTCTTCAAGAATCCGCAACTGGTCGTCGAAGTCTTTGCGTACGCTCTCGAGTTCGGCAGTTTCAATGGCCAGCGCACGACTGTCCTTGTCGACACCGTCACGGGTGAAGACACGGACGTCTATGACTGTGCCGTCCATGCCGGGCGGTACACGCAGACCCGTATCCTTGACGTCAGAAGCCTTCTCGCCAAAGATCGCGCGCAACAGCTTTTCCTCAGGCGTCAGCTGGGTCTCGCCCTTGGGCGTGACCTTGCCAACGAGAATGTCGCCGGCACGCACTTCTGCACCGATGTAGGCAATGCCTGCCTCGTCGAGTTTGGCCAGCGCAGTCTCGCCGACATTCGGAATATCAGCCGTGATTTCTTCGGGCCCGAGCTTGGTATCGCGCGCTACACAGGCGAGTTCTTCGATGTGAATCGTGGTGAAACGATCTTCCTCGACCAGTCGCTCGGAGAGCAGGATGGAGTCTTCGAAGTTGTAACCGTTCCATGGCATGAATGCCACGAGCAGATTCTGGCCAAGCGCAAGCTCACCCAGGCTGGTTGATGCGCCATCTGCCAGTACATCGCGTTTCGCGATCACGTTACCGGCCTTTACCAGGGGCCGCTGATTGATACAGGTGTTCTGGTTGGAACGCGTGTACTTCGTCAGGTTGTAGATATCGACACCCGGTTCGCCAGCAATCGTCTCGTCATCGTTGACGCGAACCACGATACGCGATGCGTCGACGGAATCGACCGTACCGCCACGACGGGCGACAACGGTGACGCCGGAGTCCACCGCAACAGCGCGCTCCATTCCAGTGCCGACGAGCGGCACATCGGAACGCAGCGTCGGCACTGCCTGACGCTGCATGTTGGCACCCATGAGCGCGCGGTTCGCATCGTCATGCTCCAGAAAAGGAATCAGCGAGGCAGCAACTGAAACGGTCTGCTTTGGCGACACGTCCATGAAGCCGATGCGCTCGCGCGGCAGCAGCGTGAATTCGTTCTGGTGTCTTACCGAAACCAGTTCTTCAACGAATGCGCCCTTGGGATCAAGGTCGGCATTTGCCTGTGCGATGACATGCAGCCCTTCCTCAATCGCCGAGAGATACTCGATTTCATCCGTTACCCGGCCATTCTTGACCTTGCGGTACGGCGTCTCCAGAAAGCCGTAGTCATTGGTTCGCGCATAGACAGACAGCGAATTGATCAGGCCGATATTCGGGCCTTCCGGCGTTTCGATCGGGCAGACCCGACCATAATGCGTCGGATGCACGTCACGGACTTCAAAGCCGGCGCGCTCACGGGTCAGACCACCCGGGCCAAGTGCCGACACGCGGCGCTTGTGGGTAACCTCCGAGAGCGGATTGTTCTGATCCATGAACTGTGAAAGCTGACTGGAACCAAAGAACTCCTTGACCGCCG
>JBIJCV010000146.1:0-5056 GCA_044344525.1 Gammaproteobacteria bacterium
TCATCCTGCTGCTGTCGGTCAGCAACAGTCAGGCCGGCAGAGAGACCAAGGTGCTGGTCTTCGGTGGCACCGGACAACTGGGTTCAGCCGTCGTCCGCGAACTGGTGGCGGCCGGCTATCCGGTCATGGTATTCGTCCGGCCCGCCTCCGATCGTCATCGTCTGGATGGCCTGAAGCTCAGCTATATCACCGGCGACATACTCGATGCGGCCCAGGTGAAAGCGGCCTTTGACGGTAACGACATTCGTACCGTCGTTGATGCCACAGCGCGCGGTGACGCCGACGATGAGTTCTACCCGACCGCGATGAGGCACATCATCGCCGGCGCAAAGGCCGGGGGCGTGCAGCAGATCATCCTGCACGGCTCGGTCGGCGCCGGGAAAAACATCGAACAGTTTCCACAGAGCAACTTCGGCCGCATGCGCTCAACACTCGCCGCCAAGGGGCGCGCGGAGCAATTGCTCATCGACAGCGGTATCGGCTACACGATCATCCGCAACGGCATCCTGCTCTCTGCAGACCTGCCGCCGACACGCACGGCCCGTCTCAGCACGGATCAGCGCCTGATGAGAAAAGTGACGCGTACCGACCTCGGGATATTGACCGTACTGTGCGTGGGCAACCCGGACTATATGAATGGCATCTGGCACGCCGTCGATGACAGCCTTGATGTACCGCCGCAATATCGTTGAACTCAGGTTCTGCGAATATCTCGTAACTATCTGTTATTCATTGTTTTATGTCGCGTATTTTCTGATCGATATCCGCTGCTTTCACATCGTTCTCGACGCGCATCGCACAGGCCTCGAGCAGCTGCCGTAGTGGCCCTGACAGCTCTGTACCTGCGCTGACCAGCGCCAGACTGCATCGATCCAGCGGAAAACCCTGCGCCTCGATCTCCGCCGGCGTCATGCCGATCAGTAGCGCATCACAACTTGCATCGAGCAGCAGTCCACGCACCCGGTCCGCGAGCGTAGCCGATTGCGCAAAGCGCAGCTGCCCGGCGAGCAGCGTGCGTCGGCTGTCCGTCACGCCCAGACATGCACCGTTCGCCTGCAAGGCCTCACTCGCCTGCCTGAACAGCTGCTCGTCTGCACCGATAAGCACGGCGGTGCGGATACGCCCATCGCAACCCGGCGGAAATCGCGCCTGGAGAACATCCGCCGCGCGCTCGTCGGAAGAAAAACCCGGTGTAGCATTGATTTCGATCACCGCACAATCGACTTCACGCCACGACCGGCTGATGTCCGGGGTCATGAAATCGATACCTGCCGCATCCAGGTGGAAGCAGCGAGCGAGCGCCTCGGCCATATCGCGATTATCCGGGTGCACCTGCGCCGTACAGTCATGCAGAGTTCCGCCACGGGAGATGTTGGCTACACTGCGCAACGTCACAACCGTGCCAGCCGCAGGTCGGTCGCCCGCCTGAAGGCCCTGTTTCGCCAGACACGCCTGCATGTCGGCATCCAGCACCAGCTGCACACTGGCGATATCTGCGATCGGGGATCTTCGCCGCTGCTGATTCTCGGCATCGATCAATTCGACAATCGTGTGTTTGCCATCGCCGGTAACCCGCGCCGGTGACAGCCGTGCGGCCCAGATCAGGCCGCCACCGATCACGGTCAAACGATGGTCATCGCCGGCCACGTGCCGCTCGACAATGACGTGTCCAGGAGAAACCTGGTTGGCCAATGCAAAGGCCACATCCAGCTCCGCCGGGCTGGTGATATGCGCCGTGACGCCGCTGCCCTTGCTGCCATCCAGCGGCTTGAGCACCACCGGGAAACCGATCTCGGCGGCCAGTGTCCGCGCAGCCTCTACGTCCGGCACCACGCCATGCCTTGCCCCCGGAAATCCCAGCTGCGTGACCAACTGGTTTGAGAGCGCCTTGTTGCGCGATAGTTTCCCGGCGGTGAGCGCGTCGAATTGACTCGCCGCCTCGTAGCCGTGGAAGCCCGCCCGCCCCTGTCCATACAGCCAGATACGCGAACCGGGTGACACCGGGTAAACCGGGATGCCTCGCGCTCGCGCCGCACGCATCAGCGCCTGGGTCGTGCGATCCGGCTGGCGCATCAGCAGGACTGAAGCCAGCTTGCGCATCCGCGCCTCGATCGGCTGCAGGTTGACGGCGCGCCCACCGGCCTCATTGAAGAACGCGGTGGCCAGTTCCAGACCCACATCAAGTGCCATGGTACTGGCCGGTACATCGTAATAGCCGAGCAGAATCCGGCAGCTGCCCTCGTTCAGGCGCTGGATCTGCAGATCCAGCCCGAGCCGGCCATGCAGGTCCTGCAGCGCGCTCGCCAGTGCCGCAGCAAGCTGCGCGAAGCTCACGTTCCCGGGTGGCAACACCACGCGGCGCATCAATGCAGGCGGGATAAAGGTAGCGAGCTTTGCCGCCAGCTGTGCCGTCGGCATGCCGGCATCGGCCGGTTCGGAAAATTCGGCAGCTACCGCAGCGAAAGGTGCAGCGAGGCTGGGACCCTGAAATACCGTGTATCTGACCTGCAGTACATCGCTCATGCCACTGCCTGCTGCTGACGCAGACCGAGCATCGTGCGCACCTGCACGCAACTTGCCAGCGGCCGCTCGAATTCCTGACTGATACGCACCAGGCGTTGCACCAGTTCGAGGTTGGTCGCCAACCGGCTGCGTCCGGCGTCATAGTGGATGTTGTCTTCCAGGCCCACACGCACATTCCCGCCAGCCAGAATCGCCGCAACATTCATCGGCAACTGGAAGGCACCAAGGCCCGCCGCAGCCCAGACGGAATCTTCCGGCAGGGCTGCAACCAGGTGCGAGAGATCACCGATGGTCGCAGCAGCCGTATTGAGGTTCCCCAGCAGCAGATTGAAATACTTCGTGCCGGAGAGAATGCCGTGGCGCTCAAGGTACTTCGCCAGATTGATCATGCCGGTATCGAAGATTTCGAGTTCCGGCTTGATATCGTTCTCGCGCATGCACATCGCCAGACGCTCGATGGTGTGTATGGCGTTGCTGCTCGGCCCGGTGAGGAAGTTGAGTGAACCAAGCGTCAGGCTCGCCATATCCGGCTTCGCGGCACCCTTGAGCAGCAGGACTTCGCTGCGCCGCTCGAACTCGGGCCAGTTGCGGCCACTGGTGGTTACACAGCAGATCAGTTCGGGGCGCTCGCGACGGATGCCGGTCAGAATGCGCTCGAAGTAACGGGTGTCGGAGGTGGGCTGAGCAGTCGCCTCGTCACGCGCGTGCAGATGCACCATCTGCGCACCGGCATCAGCCACCGCAATCGCATCGCGGATGATCTCCTCCACGCTCAGCGGAACATGCGGCGTGCTGGCGCGGGTTGGAACCATCCCGGTCGGACAGACATTGATGATCAAAGGCGGCCAGGGTGACAGCGGGTGCGGCGCATAGCGCTGCAGGTAATTCTCACGGCGCGCAGCCCATCCATCCCGCTCACGCATGTAGTGCGCCAGATCCATGCGGATGGTGGTCCAGTGATCTACATGCTCGAGGCCGAAGGAATGGATCTTCTTCAGCCGGCCGATCTCACGGTAGCCGAAATGTTTTTTGTACCAGGCGATCGTGTCAGGGATATCGGCGTTGGTGAGTACGGTCTGCGCGCCGAGCGCGTACATCGCATCAAGGCGGGCCACTTGCAGCGCTTTGCCGATCCCGAGGCCGGACAGTTCCGGATTGACACCGAGCAGTGTGGTCTTGCCCTCGGTCGGCGACAGCATCGTATAACCCCCGGCACCGACGATCTTTCCGTCGAGTCTGGCGACGAAGAAACGCTCGAGATCGAGGGCGGGCATTTCTGCCGAAGGCACATGGTGCATGTTGAAAAAACGCATGACGTCCAGGATGGCCTGGAGGTCAGCGGGACGGGCTTTTTCTATGCTGTACTGCATGCGCGGATTCTTGCAGATCGGAGGATCAGTCGGGCGAAAGCGAGGACGAGAATCGCACCTTGCGCTCAGCGTCGATGATCACCGCCGCATAGCCGGGCGTCGCCTCGATAAGGGCCAGGCCGCGTTCAACGCCCAGCACGAAGACACTGGTCGACAGGCCATCGGTGAGAGTCGCATCGGGGCCGATGATGGTCACGCTGCGCATGCCGGCGGCCGGCTTGCCGCTCTTCGGATCGAGTATGTGATGGTAGCGGACACCGTCTTCATCAAAGAAGCGCTCGTAGTCACCGGAGGTCGAGATTGCCTCATCATCGAGCGCCAGGCGCGTCACCCATCTGGACTCGTCATCCGGATCGCGGATACCGACCACCCAGGGCTTGCCGCGCCGGTCACCGAGCATACGCGTATCGCCGCCCGCATTGATCAGGGCATTTTCAACCCCCGCCTTGCGCAGCAGCGCCGCCACCTGCTCGCAGGCGTAGCCTTTGGCGATACCACCCAGATTGATGCGCGTTCCGGGCCGCGTGAACCGGATGGTCGACTTGTCTGCATCTAGCCGGATATGCCGATAGTCGATGGCAGCGAGATTATCGGCAATGACGCTGTCGGCCGGGCGTTCGCGGGCGCGAAAATCGTAGAGGTAGCCAACGCTGTCGTAAGTGATGTCGAAAGCGCCGCCGGTCTGCACGGACAGATCCACGGAACGGCGCACCAGATTGAACAATTCGGCCGATATGGTCACCGGCGCGGTGGCGGCCTGCCGATTCACCGCCGAGATCTCCGAACTCTCGCGGTAGGTGCTCATGCCGGCTTCGATGCGGTCAAACTCGGCCATACCAGCGGCGATGAGCTGTCGGGCCTGCGGTTCATCGTCCATCCACAGCTGGATTTCGACACGGGTGCCCATCTTGTCCTGCTGCTCGCCAAACCAGGCAGCACTGACAGACAGCGGGAGAAACACCGCGCACAGGCTGGCAAGCCAGGGAATGCTGCTTGGGCTAAGGCTCGTCAACACTAGCGTAGAGTCTCGATGACCGAGGCGAAATGAATCAAGACTGACGGGACGATCCTTTACCCTTGCTCAGTCGCCTGACAGGTCGACAACCGGCGTCCACGAATTGTCGGGATCGAAGTCCTGGATCGCATCAACCACCGTGGCGGTG
>JBIJCV010000147.1:0-5054 GCA_044344525.1 Gammaproteobacteria bacterium
GCGGGGTCTGCCGCACATGGCATCAGCGGGTCTGATGCCCGTTTTTTCAAGCCTTTCACATTACGGATACACCCTGTGGCCAATACCAAGTCAGCAGCTAAACGAGCCAAACAGGCTGAGCAGCGCCGTCAGCACAACGTGGCACTGCGTTCCCGGATGCGGACCGCAATCAAGAAAGTAGCCAAGGCACTGGAAACCGGTTCTGCGACTGAAGCGGCTGCGGCCTTCAAGGCCAGCGCAGCGTCACTCGACAGCATGGTCAACAAGGGCCTGGCCCACCGCAACAAGGCGGCCCGGCACAAGAGCCGGATGAACAAGGCCATCAAGAATCTCGCCACCGCTGCACCCGCGACGGAAGGCGTTGCCAAGAAAGCCGCAACGAAAAAGACGTCTGCCAAGAAAAAGGTTGCCAAGAAGGTCGCTAAGAAGGGCTGATCTCCGGATCGTCAGCTTCGGCAGCTTCGGCAGCTTCTGCGGCCATCTGCTCGAGCCGCGTCATCAAGTCTGCGGCCAATCTGCTCGTACCCGCACCCGTCAGCGCACTGATACGGTAAATCCTGTCGGTCTGGCCCAGTGCCGCGCTGATGGCCTGCTCGGCTGCCGCAATTCCAGCTTCGTCGAGCAGATCGGTCTTGTTGAGTACCAGCCAGCGCTCCCGTGCGGCAAGCGCCGGATTGAAGTTTTCCAGTTCAGCAACCACGGCACGAGCGTCATGCGCCGGATCGCTGCCGTCAAAGGGCGCAGCATCGACCAGATGCACCAGCAGGCGGGTGCGACTCAGATGGCGCAGAAAGCGCGTACCCAGTCCGGCACCCTCAGCGGCACCCTCGATCAGGCCGGGGATATCCGCCATCACAAAACTGCGCAGCGGGCCCACTGAAACCACACCCAGACCAGGGTGCAAGGTCGTGAACGGGTAGTCGGCCACTCGCGGCCGTGCCGCCGATACCGCACGCAGCAGGGTCGATTTGCCGGCATTCGGTTTGCCGAGCAGGCCCACATCCGCAAGCAAGGTCAGTTCAAGGTTCAGCGTGCGCCGCTCACCGGGCGTACCCGGCCCTGACTGTCGCGGTGCGCGATTGACGCTGCTCTTGAAATGCTGATTGCCACGGCCGCCCTTGCCACCTGCGGCGACCATGAGCTGCTGCCCTTCCTGCGTCAGGTCGCCCAGCAACTCGCCGGTATCCGCCTCGATGATCCGGGTGCCGGCGGGTACCGGTATGTACAGGGAAACCCCGCCACGCCCGGTGCACTGGCTACCCATACCGGACTCACCATTCTCTGCAGCGAAGCGCCGGTTGAAACGAAAGTCAGCCAGGGTGTTGAGTCCCCGACTGGCGACGAAATAGACGCTGCCGCCGTCGCCGCCGTCACCGCCGTCCGGACCGCCGCGCGGAATGAATTTTTCGCGCCGGAAACTGACGCAGCCGCGCCCGCCGTTGCCGGCGATGACGCTGATGCGGGCCTCATCTACGAACTTCATGATCTGTGCCGGATACCTGGCTTAAGCCGCTGGAACAAAAAACCCCGCATACGCGGGGTTTTTTCGGCCGCCGTTGTGGTCAGTCTCAGGCGCTAGCGGCCGGAATGACATTCACGACACGACGGCTGGCGGCACCCTTCACTTCGAAAAGCACCACGCCGTTCGCCTTGGCAAACAGCGTGTGGTCGCGCCCGAGGCCAACGTTCTTGCCCGGGTGATACTCGGTACCACGCTGGCGAACCAGAATATTTCCGGCAATAACCTGCTCGCCGCCGAATTTCTTGAGACCCAGGCGCTTTGACTCGGAATCACGTCCGTTCCGTGTACTGCCGCCTGCTTTCTTGTGTGCCATGACTGATTAACTCCGTAACGTCCTGTCGTCCGAATCGAATAGCGTGTGTGGATCGCGTGATACTCAGCCCGCGCCAACGGCAATCGCCGTGATTTCCACCAGCGTGAAAGCCTGCCGGTGGGTTTTCATGCGCTTGTAGGTTGTACGCCGCTTGAACTTTATGACACTGGTCTTGCCGGTACGGTCCTGGGCAACCACCTTGGCCGTGACCCGCGCGCCGCTGATACCGGGCTTGCCAATCTGGACGTCAGCACCCTCGCCAACCATCAGCACATCGCTGAACTCCACCGTGTCACCGGCGTTGACATCGAGCTTCTCTATCTTGAGGCGATCGCCCTGACTCGCGCGGTATTGCTTACCGCCCGTCTTGAAAACAGCGTACATCTGATAAATCTCCGGGGTGGGCCAACTGATGGCCGCGCGAAACGAACGGGGATTCTAGTGAATCACGGCGCCCGGTTCAACGGGTACGGCAATCAAATGCGGCGTTGAGGCGTCCAGCGAGTCGGATCCCGGCCTGTGCCAGGCGCTGATCCAGGACTGTTCTGGCCGTATCGAGATAGTGCTGACTGAGCGTGGGCGGTACCGTCTCCGTGCCGAAAGCATAGACGACCGGTCGCAAAGCCATGGATTCATGGGCCCAGACCAGCGGCCCTGCCGCCTGCCAGCGCTGTATCTCTGGGGTAGCCATCTCCAGCTGCCGGGCATAATCCGCTGGACGCCGTCGGGCTGCGGCCGACAACGCCAACCCGTCCCAGACCGCATGCAGGTTGCTGCGCTTGCCACGCACGATGACCTCGACCCGGTTACCGCCCCGATCCGCCTGGCGCCCCACATGCAGGGGCTGGTGGATATCTGCGACCAGATGCGCGATGAAGCGCAGTGCAATCGACCGCTGTTCAAGCGGCAGCTTCCGGTTTCGCAACGCCGCCTCGAAGCGCGCCAGCACTGCCAGCACATTGTCGTCTGAAGCGCGGGCTGCGGCCGCTACCGAACCGTTGTCGGTAACGTTGATGTAGTGCCAGGGCTTGCTGTGCGCCCACTCAGGACGCGAGCGCAGCTGGTCTGGCCAGACCCCGGCATCGGCCAGTGTCAGCGTACCGAGCAGCGGCCCCAACTCCCTGCGGGCGTCCGGGCACAGGTACTGGTCAGCGATATGCCCCACGATCCGGTGGCCGGCAGGCCCGAAAGCCAGCGCGCCCTGTACCGGCAGCAGGACGCTGGCAATACTTAGAACTACTGAGGCGGCAATGTGTACACGGCAGATCATCGCGGGCATTATTCGTTTCGCAATGCATCTAGTCCAACCTGAATACTCGCGCTTCGATCTGGAAGCAGTACGCGGCCTCGTCGCCGACGACTGGCCGGCGGTCAATCGGGAGATCACCCTGCGCCTGAGCAGCGACGTTGCGCTGGTCAACAGTGTGGCCCACTACATCATTGGCAGCGGTGGCAAGCGCCTGCGCCCGCTGATCACCCTGCTCTCCGCCCGGGCCTGCGGCTACCAGGGCGACCGGCATATCACGACCGCCGCGATCATCGAATTCATCCATACCGCAACACTGCTGCACGATGACGTCGTCGATGCCTCCGACCTGCGGCGCGGGCAGGACACGGCGAACAGCGTATTCGGCAACGAGGCCAGCGTGCTGGTCGGTGATTTCCTCTACTCCCGGGCCTTCCAGATGATGGTGCAGGTCGGCCAGATGCGCATCATGGATGTGCTGGCTGATGCGACCAACACGATTGCCGAAGGCGAGGTCCTGCAGCTCATGAACTGCAATGACCCGGATACCACCGAACAGCGCTACATGGACGTGATCTATCGCAAGACTGCCCGGTTGTTCGAAGCCGGCGCACAGATCGGTGCCATTCTCGCCACACAGACCCGCGCCGTCGAGGACGCCTTTGTCGAATATGGCCGGCAACTGGGCCTCGCCTTCCAGCTGGTCGATGATGCACTGGACTACGATGCCGTCCCCGGCGAGCTCGGCAAGAAGATCGGCGACGACCTGGCCGAAGGCAAACCCACCCTGCCACTGATCTTCGCGCTGCTGCGCGGATCGCCGCGCCAGCAACTGATGATCCGCCGCGCCATCGAGAATGGCGGGCTGGATGAAATCAACGCCATCCAGGCGGCAATCCAGTCGACCGGGGCGCTGGCCTATACGGTTGCCAAGGCCCGCGAGTGCGCCAACAAGGCCAAACTGGCCCTGGAGCGGGTACCCGATTCGATCTTCAGGACTGCGCTGATGGACCTGGCGGAGTTTGCCGTCGAGCGGCGTTACTGAGCCGCCAGCCAGATCTCTCTTGCCGCTCACGTGCGGCCCGCGTATAAATGGCGCCCGATTCCGGCTACCGGCCCAGACCGGTCAGCATCAAACACCGTTCGGGGTGTAGCTCAGCTTGGTAGAGCGCTTGCTTCGGGAGCAAGAGGTCGCAGGTTCGAATCCTGTCACCCCGACCAATAAAAAAGCCCCGGCCGCTTTCCAGCGACCGGGGCTACTTCATCAGTCAGGTTGACTACGTGCCGATCAGTTCGGCGCGTCGCAGTCCGTGCGCTTCAGAACCACGCGGCGGTTCAGGGCACGACCATCCTTCGTTGCGTTGTCGGCGATGGGCTCACTCTCACCGGCACCCTTGACAGCCAGTCGGCCGGCACCGATGCCCTTGCCTTCCAGGTAGGTTGCCACAGTCTGCGCGCGGCGCTGGGAAAGGCCCTGGTTATAGGCATCCGAACCGGTGCTGTCCGTATGGCCAACCACCGTACCGGATATGAACTTCAGCCGGGTCAGGTTGGCGGCAACCTCGTCGAGGATCGCCTTGTCTTCGTCGGTCAGCTCTGCCGAGTCCACCTTGAACTGCAGCTGACGCGTCACGTCGCAGGAGCAGCCCTGCGGACCGACCCGCTCACCCTTCGGCGTGTCGGGGCACTGGTCGCTGCCATCCACAACGCCATCACCATCGGTATCGGACGGCTTCGGAGCAGCGGCAACGACAGGCGCTGCAACTACCGCTGCAGCAACCACAGGAGCAGCGACAACCGGCTTGCTGCCCAGCGCAACACTGAAGCCTGCATTGACCAGCACATCACTCAGACTGCTGGATGCATCCTGCCAGCGGTACAGGACTTCTGTACGCAAGGACAGGCGATCACCCCACAGGCGGGTCAGCACACCAGCACCACCCTGCAGCTGCAGATCATCGCCATCCGGACTG
>JBIJCV010000148.1:0-5044 GCA_044344525.1 Gammaproteobacteria bacterium
ACCGTCAGATTGGATTCATGCGCATGACCTGTGCACATGCAGCTAATGCGGACTTACCCTGACCCAGTCGCGACAAATCATGGCGCTCACCGCCGCTGAGCGCTGACACCCGCTAGAATCAACTCATGCTTTCACGTCGTGGCTTTATTCTGTCAGGTGTCGCGCTCGGTGGCGGCCTCGTCATTGCTTACGGCTTTGTTGCGCTCGACGACGGTGCGGCAACGGACAAGTTTGCTGCTACCGGTCAACGCGGCGCGCCACTCAATGCATGGCTGAAGATTGCCCCGGACGGCACTGTCATCTGCGGCATCCATCGCGCAGAGATGGGTCAGGGCATCACGACGACACTGGCGATGCTGCTGGCGGAAGAACTCGATGCGAACTGGGCCGATGTGCGCTTCGAATTCGTGCCTGTAGATCGCGACTATTTCAACTTCGGCATGCTGATGAATGGTCAGCCGCTGGGTGATCCGGCTGCCAGCTGGCGCGCGGCCACTGGTACATGGGCCATACGTCAGGCATTTCATGCGCTGGGCATGTCGATGACGATCGCGAGTTCCAGCACCATCGATGCATGGGACACGCTGCGACCGGCTGGCGCAGCGGCGCGACAGATGCTGCTGGCGGCGGCAGCGCGGCAGTGGGGCGCTTCAATCCAGGCCTTGCACACGGAGCACGGCTACGTCGTCGACGCCACCAGCAAGCGAAGACTCTCCTACGGGGCGCTGGCAGAACAGGCTGCCAGCGAAACACCACCCGCCTCGGTACAGTTGAAAAATCCGGCCGACTACACGCTGATCGGCCACAATCCGCCGCGCCTTGATACCCCGATGAAGGTCGACGGCACGGCGGTTTTCGGCATGGACGTGCGACTGGCCGACATGCTCCATGCCACGGTGGTGCACAGCCCGGTCGCCGGCAGCAAGGTTGCCAGCTTTGCTACCAATGGTGCCGAGAACATGCCCGGCGTACACCTGATTGTGAAAGCAGGCGCACCGGGTCTGGAGCGCGCGGTCGCAGTGATCGCCGACAACTCCTGGCAGGCCTTGCAGGCTGCACAGCAGATCATCGTCACGCCATCGGCAGTCGACAGCCAGCTGGCTGACAGCAGCAGGCTGGCCGCTGAATACAAAGCCCTGCTCGACGATGCAGAGCCGGTGATTTTCCGCGATACGGTGGCAGATGCGGGCGACACGACTGCTGACAAACCAGATTTCGATGCGCTGCTCGCAGGACTGGACAGCAGCACGTTTACCAGCGCTGACTACGCAGTGCCGTTTCTTGCCCATGTCTGCATGGAGCCGATGAACTGCACCGCCCTATACACCGGCGATGCACTGGAGATATGGGCGCCGACCCAGGCCAGCTCCATAGCCCGCGATATTGCCGCCAAATTGAGCGGCCTCGACAATGACAAAGTGACACTGCACTCCACCTTCATTGGCGGCGGCTTCGGTCGCCGGGCCGAGATGGATTTCATCGAGCAGGCCGTCTCGGTTGCCCTGCAACTGCCAGATCGGCCGGTAAAGCTGTTCTGGTCGCGAGAGCAGGATATACGCCACGATGCATTCCGGCCGGCAGCAACATGTCGCATCCGCGGCGGCCTCGACAGTCACGGCAGGCCCGGCACACTCGACTACAAACTGGTTACGCAATCCGTAGTGGCCAGCTATGAAACGCGCGTACCCACACCGCGCGGCGACGACGCCAGCGGTGACAAAACCGTGATCGAGGCAGTCAACCCGCCAATCTATCCGCTGCAGAATCTGCGCATCGGCTTCGTGCCCTCCGCGTCACACATGCCAGCAGGATTCTGGCGCAGCGTCGCGCATTCCTGGACCACTTTCTTCGTCGAGAGCTTCATTGACGAACTGGCGACAACCGCGAATATCGAACCACTGGAGTTTCGCCGCCGGGCACTGGCAGACCGACCCAGGCATCTGCAGGTATTGAACACACTGATGGAAGCACTGGGCAGACGTGCTCCGCTCGAACCTGGTCATGGCATCGGCTATGCAATCGCGGAATCACACGCCACGGTCGTTGCGCATGCCGTGGAAGTCAGCACGGACAACGGCATCTTTGCCAGGGTAAAACGCGTCGTCTGCGTCGTCGATTGCGGGCCGGTGGTGCATCCGGACAACGTCATCGCGCAGATGGAGGGCTCGATCATCGATGGCCTGTCCGCCGCGCTGTATGGGCAGGTCGCGATCCGGGCTGGCTGCGTGGAGCCCGGTAATTTCAATGATTATCCGTTGATGCGACTGGAGCACAGCCCAGCCATCGAAGTGCATTTGATCGCCAGCAAACAACGGCGACCTGGCGGCGTTGGTGAACCCGGCTTGCCGGGCGTGGCGCCTGCGTTGTGCAACGCGATCCATGCCGCCACGCGCAAGCGCATACGCACACTGCCGGTCTTTGCCGCAGCACAGGCCTGACCAGCATATGCATCTGACACGACGTACATTACTGGTTGCGGCAGGCGGTCTGCCGTTGACCAGCTATTTCCAGACTGCAGAAGCTGAGGAGAAAGCGCCAGTGAATGACCATCCAGACACACTGCTTTTGAGTGATTTTTCCGGCGCCCAGGCATATGTTCTGGCCGGCGCAGGCTGGCGCGGATTCAGCGACCGGGTGATGGGCGGTGTTTCAGATGCCAGCTTCAGCAAGGCAACCGTTGATGGCAAAAGCTGCATGCGGCTCACCGGCCGGGTTACCCGCGAGAGCAACGGCGGATTCATACAGATGGCGATGTATTTCGGGAGCAACGACGCTGAACTCGACGGCTCTGCGTACAAAGGCATAGAGATGCTGCTGCACGGCAATAACGAAGACTATAACGTGCATGTGCGCACCGCTGAGTGCGGCTGGTACGACGAATCCTACCGCTATACGTTTTTCGCCAAACCGGAATGGCAACAGCTACGCATACCGTGGGCTGAGTTCAAACCCAACGGCGTCAAGGTGGCCCTCAACAGCAGCCGGGTCAATCGCATTGCCATCCTCGGCTGGATGCGCGAATTCCAGGCCGATATCGCCCTCGCCCGGATCTCGCTTTACAGCTGAACTATTTGGCTATAACCAAACTGAACTACTGCAAGGAGTTATTTCATCGTGTCAGCACTCAAGTTCAACAGTTTCCTGTATATCCTGCCTGCCGCCTGCATGGGGCTGATACTCGCGGGCTGTGGCGGCCCCGGTGAGTCCTCAGCACCCATCGCACCTGCCAGGGAAGATGCGGCTGTGGTGGCGACAGATCCAGCGGCCGATGCCTCAGCTGCACAAGCCGCCAAAGAGGCCGAACTGGCGCGCCTTGAAGCGGATATGTCCCTGAAGGAACGCGAGGCAGAGCTTGCACGTCGCGAAGCGGAGCTGGCCGCCAGACAGAAGGCTGAATCACGCCCTGCTGCTGCGCCGAAGCCGACGGCGAATGCCCCAGCAGCAAAACAGCCGGCACCGGCTGCCATCAAGACCTACGTCGTCCCCGCTGGCACGCAGCTGTCGGTCCGGCTCATGGCCCCGGTCAGCACAAAGACTGCTCAGATCGGCGACAACATCGACGGGCAACTCACCACGGATGTGATCGTGGACGGCAAGACACTGGTGCCGACCGGCTCTGCGGTACATGGCTCGGTGACTGAAGTCGTCTCGGGCAGCAACAAGATCGGTGGTACGCCGACGCTTGGTATCACCTTTGACGCGCTCACCCTGAAGGGCACCGAGACCGTGGCCATTTCAGGCCACCTCATACAGCAGGGCAAGAGCGATACCGCGCGTGATACCGCAAAGATCGCTGGTGGCGCGCTGGTCGGTGCCGTGATTGGCAACAAGATCGACAACGGCACCGGCAAGATTGTTGGCGGTATCGTCGGTGGTGCAGCCGGCGCAGCTGTTGCGCAAAAGACCGGCACCGAGGTGGAACTGCCCTCCGGCACCGTAGTTGGCTTTCTGCTCGACAATTCGTTTGAGGTGACAGCGCAGTAAGTAACGTATGGCTTGCGGGATTCGCGGGTGACCGCGAATCCCGCGCCGCCAACTTCTTCGCCAACCGCTCGACCAGCTTGCGCATCTCGGCCTGGGTTTCCGCACTGAACCACCAGTCCGTTGCGGTAGCGACATCACTGCAGTTGCCGTAGGCCGCGATCAGGCGGGCCTTGCCCGCCAGGCGTGTGGTGTTCATGGCGACCGGTGGCAGTGCCAGCAGTTCCCGGGCGCGGGCCAGCGCGGTCGGCATCAGGTTGTCAGCTTCGACCAACTCATCGACGAGCCCGATGGCCAGCGCTTCGGCCATCGGCAACAGGCTGCCGCGGGTCGCGATGCGACGCGCCAGCCGCGCGCCGATGACCTCCTCCAGCGCGAGCAGGATCGTGCCTGGCACCGGCAGTCCGACCTGCACTTCGTTGAGGCCGATCTTGAAATTGCCGTGGATGCCGATGCGGTAATCACACTGCAGGGCGAGAACGGCACCGCCAGCCGGCGCATGCCCGGACAGCGCCGCGATGACTGGCACCGGACTCGATGCGAGCCGGCAAGCGAGGCGGAAGAACTGCTGCCAGAAGCGCTCGATCTCGGGCCGCTTGCAGTCGATCAACCCGGGCACGTCCAGCCCGCCGCTGAACATGCCGGGCCGGCCGGTGAGGATCAGGGCGCGGGCACCGCTCGCCTGCACGGTATCGAGCGCGCCAAGCAGTTGCTCGACCAGCGCATGGTTGAGCGCATTGGCTGGCGGACGATCCATGCGGATCTCCGCGACATCTTCATGGTGTTGAATGTGCAGCACGTGAGGCGCTCTCGGGACGGCGATCAGCCGGCCGGTCGCGGTGCGCTGAATATATAGAAGGTTTCATCCGGCCCGATCAGGCCCAGATCAGCACGGGCGCGTTCTTCGACGGCGCCCTCACTGCTGCGCAGATCGACCACCTCAGCCTCCAAACGCTGGTTGCGCTGATTGAGGCGGCTGTTCTCGTCAGTCTGCTGTTCAATCAGCGCTGCCAGCCGGGCTGCCTCGCCGAAACCGTCATCGGAAACCCAGAGCCGAAACTGC
>JBIJCV010000149.1:0-5043 GCA_044344525.1 Gammaproteobacteria bacterium
GCCCGCAGGTCGGTGAGCTTGAGCGTGGGATTGGCCGGCGTCTCGGTGAGAATCAGTTTGGTGTTGCTGCGGATCGCCTTGCGCACGCTATCGGCATCGGAGGTATCCACGAAGGAAAACTCCACACCAAAGCGGGAAAATATCTTGGTGCTCAGGCGATAGGTCCCACCGTAGACGACATCCGAGATGATCGCGTGATCGCCCGCGCTCAGAAACGCCAGGAACAGGCCGTGGATGGCCGCCATGCCGGTACCGAAGCAGATGCAGTCGCTGCCGCCCTCCAGATCGGTCAGCTTTTTCTCCAGCGCACGCACCGTCGGATTCGCGGAGCGCGAATAGGAATAGCCCTTGGCCAGATAGCGATCCACCGACTCCTGAACGTAGGTCGTGGTCTGGTAGATCGGCGTGAGGATCGCGCCGGTGAGTGGATCAGGCTCTACGCCCGCATGCACCTGCCGTGTGGTAAATCCGGGTTTCGCCGGCCCGGCCGGGCGCTTCTCGCTGCTCATGGTCTGGAACTCCTGGACACCCTGCCCTGCGGCATCCAAGGTGTCACGTGACTTTGGGGCCGGATAGTTTATACGGGAAGCCGCCCGCGGCTATCAGTCAGTCCCCGGCGGAACTCGGGAAGCGGCTTGCCCGAGGCCCCTGCTTTGGCCGATCATGAAAGCTCAGGAGGCGTAGACATACATGAGCGACAGTGCCTGGCAGGTTTTCAAGGTCGATGAACTGGCCGCACGGGTTGCCGGGAAGGAGCCCCGGTTTCTGGAGTTTCTGCGCGTCCCGACCCTGTCCTGTGCGGTCTACCGGCTGCCGGCCGGCGCCCGCGACATGCAGGCGCCACATCTTGAAGACGAGGTCTATTTCGTGGTCAGCGGCCGCGCCCGCCTGCGTGTCGGCGCCGAGGAACACGAGGCCGTGCCGGGCACCATCCTCTACGTCAAAGCCACCTCGGAACATTCGTTCTTCAATATCGAGGAAGATCTGACCCTGATCGTGGTGTTCGGGCAGTCGAAGCCCTTGTGGCAGGGCTAGCATGCGGCGAAAAGGCAGCCGGCCCCGGCTGTAGCGTCGCGGCTACGCTTGGCGCTCGCTCTGCATGAGGAGATAAAGTTCCTCAACCTTGCTGCGTGCCCAGGGCGTGCGACGCAGGAAGGTGAGGCTTGAGGCCACGCTCGGATCGTTGTTGAAGCAACGAATCGGAATGCGCTGACCGAGCACCTCCCAACCCAGGTGCGCCACCAGTTCCTTGACCATCACCTCGAGGGTGATGCCGTGCAGGGGATTGCGTGGCTGTTGCATGGTGGTCATTGCGGGTTCCTGATGTCAGCAATCTGCAGGTAATGGAAATGTCCAGATCACCTTCGGTGCGCACGAACAGGCGTGTGCCGTCGGATAATTCAACGACGATCTCGTAGTTATCAGCCCTGAAAACCCGGACGTCGGAACTTTTCCTTGCGGCGGCCGTTTGACCAGAACGCCCTGTGACGTTGGCCATTATCGAAGACTTCGACCCGGCACCCCATGTCCCGAGTGATCGCGCCTGAAGGCGCTCCTACGCCGCTCCTTTGCAGGCAAGCTTCAGAACTGGCTATCGGGGAAAGCAATCAGGGCATCAGCGCCGGCTTCGATCGCGCGCAGGCAGGCTGTCGCGAGTGGCGAGAACTGTCCGGCGTAGAAATCCGCGGTAATCAGTTTTGCCGCCAGGAAGTCGCGCTCGGCTGCGCTGTCTGCGCCATCTGCCGCCAGCCGTTCGCTGGCAATGACTGCCGCACGCGCCAACTGCCAGCCACCGGTGACGGTGCCGAGCAGCATCAGCATGCTGCAAGCGACCGCACCCGGTACGGCCGGATTCTTTGCGTGGTTTGCAGCGAGCCAGCGACCTGCGGCTTCCACGCTGGCACAGCCCTCGGCGTGCGCCTTGCGCACCGCTGTCAGGGCCGGATGGCGGGCCAGATCAGCATCCGTCGCGCGCATCTCTGCGAGCAAAGTCATCAGCGAAGCGCCACCGTCACGCAGGATCTTGCGTGCGACCAGATCGTTGGCCTGGATGCCGGTGGTGCCTTCATAGATCGTCGTGATGCGTGCATCGCGCATGTATTGCGCGGCGCCGGTTTCTTCCGCATAGCCCATGCCGCCGTGTATCTGCACGCCCAGCGAAGTCAGTACCTGGCCGATCTCGGTTGACCAGCCCTTGACCACCGGCGTCATCAGTTCAACGCGGGCCTGATGCCGTGCGCGCGTGGCCGGATCGGCATGCCGCTGACTCATATCCAGATCGGCGGCAGTAACATAGGCGATGCTGCGCATCGCCTCTATGTAGGCCTTCATCGTCAGCAGCATGCGCCGCACATCGGCGTGCTGGATGATGGCCGCGCGCCCCTGCTGCCCTGGCACCTTGCCCTGCACGCGCTCGCGCGCATAGGCACGCGCCTGCTGATAGGCCCGCTCGGCAACTGCCACCCCTTCCAGACCCACACCGAGCCGGGCGTGATTCATCATGGTGAACATCGCCGCCAGGCCGTTGTTCAGCTCGCCGACCAGATAGCCGACCGCATTCTCGAAAGCCATCACGCAGGTGGGGCTGCCGTGAATGCCGAGCTTGTGCTCGACCGACACCGGCCGCACCGTATTGCGCTCGCCGGGTGTGCCATCGGCCTTCAGCAGGAACTTCGGCGCGAGAAACAGTGAAATGCCGCGCACGCCGGGCGGCGCGTCTGGCAACCGGGCGAGCACCAGATGCACGACGTTTTCCGTCATGTCGTGATCGCCCCAGGTGATGAAGATCTTCTGCCCGGTGATCCGGTAGTGATCGCCCTCGGCGACCGCCTGGGTACGCAGCGCGGCGAGATCGGAACCGGCCTGCGGCTCGGTCAGGTTCATGGTGCCGGTCCACTCGCCCGCCACCATCTTCGGCAGATAAGCGCTGCGCAGCGCCTCCGATGCATGCGCTTCGATCGCGCGGGCTGCGCCTTCAGTCAGCAGCGGGCACAGCGACCAGGCCAGGTTTGCCGAGCACCACATTTCCTCGACGGCAACGCCCAGCAGAAACGGCAGGCCCTGCCCGCCATAAGCGGCAGGCGCGGTGACGCCCGCCCAGCCACCCGACTGATACTCGCGATAGGCAATCTTGAATTCTTCAGGAACGATGACGCCGTCGTTCTCGACCCGGCTGCCCTGACGGTCGCCGATCGTGTTGGTCGGCGCGATGACCCCGCCGGCCAGTGCCGCCGCCTGCTCGAGGATCGCTTCGGCAAGATCCGGCGTCGCTTCTTCGCAGCCGGGCAAGCTCGCGATCCGGTCCAGACCGGCAAGCTCGCGGATCACAAACAGCATTTCGCGGACTGGACCGTGATATTCAGACATGGTTTCTGGCTCGTGTGTGCGTCCTGACGGTGGCGGCTACAGCCTCAGGCGCGTTGACGGGATTCCCGGCGGCGATCAGTTTCCAGCAAGGATTTCTTTCTTAAACGGATACTTAGCGGCGTTACCTCGACGAGCTCATCATCATCGATGAACTCCAGTGCCTGCTCGAGGGACATGCGTATGGGCGGAACCAGCAACAGGTCCTCATCCGTTCCAGCGGCGCGGATATTGGTCAGCTGTTTGGCCTTGGTTGGATTGACCACCAGGTCACTGCCGCGGCTGTGTATCCCGCAGATCATGCCTTCATAGACCATCTCGCCATGACCGATGAACAGGCGGCCGCGCTCCTGCAGATTGAACAGCGCATAAGCCAGCGCCTTGCCAGCCACCATGGAGATGAGCACGCCATTGTTGCGCTGGCCGATGGAGGCCGGAATACGGCGGGCGTAATTGTCGAATACGTGATAGATGAGCCCGGTGCCCGCCGTACAGGTCAGATATTCGGTACGGAAACCGATCAGGCCGCGGGCCGGAATACGGTATTCAATGCGCAGGCGGCCGGTGCCATCCGGCGTCATGCTCAGCAATTCACCCTTGCGTTCGGCAAGGCGGCTCATCACAGCACCCTGAAACTGCTCCTCGAAATCAACCGTGAGCTGCTCCCACGGCTCGCAGCGCACTCCGTCGATGTCCTGCTCGATCACTTCAGGCCGTGACACGGCCAGTTCATAGCCTTCGCGACGCATGTTCTCGATGAGAATCGACAGATGCAGCTCGCCGCGGCCGGATACCTTGAACTTGTCCGGATCCTCGGTGGGCTCCACGCGCAGCGCCACGTTGTGCTTCAACTCGCGATCAAGCCGTTCCTTGATATGCCGGCTGGTCAGGAACTTGCCTTCCTTGCCGGCAAACGGTGACTTGTTCACGCAGAAAGTCATGCTGATGGTCGGCTCGTCCACCTTGAGCGGTGGCAGCCCCTCCGGCACTTCACGGTCGCAGACGGTATCGGAGATGAAGAGTTCCTCGATGCCGCTGAACACCACGATATCGCCGGCGCTGGCCGATTCGACCTTGTAACGGTTGAGACCGAGGAATCCGTACAGCTCACCCAGCCGCCCGCTGCGCACCTTGCCGTTCGCACCGACGATGCTCACGGTGGTACCGGCGACAGCCCGGCCGCGCGTGATGCGACCAATGCCGAGCATGCCCACATAGGAGTCGTAATCGAGACTGGAAACCTGCAGCTGCAGCGGGCCGTCCGGATCCACCTTCGGTGGTGCAACGTGTTTGATGATCGCTTCGAACAGGGGCGTCATGTCACCGGAACGCACACTGGACTCGAGGCCGGCATAGCCGTTCAGCGCCGATGCGTAGATGACCGGGAAATCGAGCTGGGCATTGGTCGCACCCAGCCGGTCAAACAGCTCGAAGGTTGCATCCAGCGCCCAGCCCGGGCGGGCACCATCACGGTCGATCTTGTTGATCACGACAATCGGCGTGAAGCCGAAGGAAAAGGCCTTCTGCGTGACGAAACGGGTCTGCGGCATCGGACCATCGACAGCATCGACGAGCAGGAGCACACAGTCAGCCATCGACAGCACGCGCTCAACCTCACCACCGAAATCGGCGTGGCCGGGCGTATCGATGATATTGATGAAGTAGTCACCCCAGGTGATC
>JBIJCV010000299.1:0-3058 GCA_044344525.1 Gammaproteobacteria bacterium
CGGCAAACCGGAGATGATGCTGGCCAGAATGATCATCGAAATACCGTTACCCAGACCGCGCTCGGTAATCTGCTCACCAAGCCACATCAGGAACATCGTGCCGGTAACCAGCGTGACTGCAGCCGTGAAGATGAAATTGGGGCCCGGATTGATCACCACAGACTGGTTCTGCAGGGCAACGGCGGCACCAACGGACTGGACAAGCGCGAGCCCGACCGTACCGAATCGCGTGTACTGCGTCAGTTTGCGCCGCCCGGACTCACCTTCCTTGCGGAGCTGAGCCAGCTGCGGGATGACCATACCGGCCATCTGCACGATGATCGAAGCGGAGATATAGGGCATCACGCCCAGCGCGAATATGCTCAGGCGTGAGAGCGCACCACCCGAAAACATGTTGAACATCGCGAGTATCGTGCCCGACTGCTGCTCAAAGAAACGCGCCAGAGCAGCCGGATCGATGCCGGGGACGGGAATAAAGGTACCGATACGGTAGACCACCAGCGCGCCGACCAGGAAGAACAGGCGCTTGCGCAGCTCAGCGAAGCGCGAGACTTCGCCGAGAGCCGCTGCAGGATTTGCTGTTCCGCCTTTTGCCACGATGTTTTCCGTCAGCTCCGCTGGATTATTCTTCGACGCTGCCGCCGGCAGCCTCAATGGCCGTGCGGGCACCCGGCGTGACCTTGATGCCGCGCACCTTGACTGCCTTGGCGATCTTGCCGGAAGCAATCACCTTGGCTTTTTCCGCTTCCCGGGACACGACCCCGGCGGCCTTCAGGCTCGCGAGATCGATCACATCGCCCTTCACGCGCTCGAGTTCATGCAAACGGACTTCAGCAGTCATGCCGACCATCTGCGATACAAAACCGATCTTCGGCAGGCGCCGCTGCAATGGCATCTGACCGCCTTCAAAGCCGACCTTGTGATAACCGCCGGCGCGCGCCGACTGGCCCTTGTGGCCACGGCCGCAGGTCTTGCCCTGGCCAGCGGAGCTACCGCGGCCAACGCGCTTCGGCGCCTTTCTGGATCCTGGCTTAAGCGTGTTCAGCTTCATATCTGCTTCCTCGTTCCTCAGGCCTGCTCTACACGCAACATATAGGCGATGCGATTGACCATGCCGCGATTCTCCGGCGTGTCATCGACCAGAACCGAGTGGTGCATCCGCCGCAGACCGAGACCTGTAACGCAGGCCCGATGCCTCGGGAGACGACCAAACTTGCTCTTTATGAGCGTAACTTTCAGTTGCTTTGCCATTACCGCACCGCTTCCTTGATACCGGCATTCCTGGTCAGATCGACTCAGGCTCCGGTGATTTCCGCCAGGGACTTGCCGCGCTTGGCAGCAATGGTCTCCGGCGAGTACATGTCACTGAGCGCGTTCATCGTGGCGCGCACCACATTGATCGGATTGCGTGAACCGTAGCTCTTGGCCAGCACATTACGTACACCGGCACACTCGAACACCGCACGCATCGCACCACCGGCAATAATTCCGGTACCGTCCGAAGCCGGCTGCATGTAGACGCGTGTCGAACCGTGGTTACCAGTCCGCGCGTAATACAGCGTGTCCTTCTGCAGCGCTACGGTGCGCAGATTGCGGCGCGCCGCCTGCATCGACTTCTGGATCGCAGCCGGCACTTCACGCGCCTTGCCGTATCCAAAGCCGACCTTGCCCTTGCCGTCACCAACGACGGTCAGCGCAGTAAAGCCGAACTGGCGACCACCCTTGACGACCTTGGCCACACGGTTGACCGCGACGAGCTTTTCGAGATAGTCATCGCCTTCACCCGAACGGCCCTGACCCATACCTTCCTGTCTACGCGCCACTATCAGAACTCCAAGCCGTTTTCGCGAGCCGCTTCAGCCAATGCCTTGACGCGCCCGTGATACTGAAAACCGGAACGGTCGAACGCCACTCGCGTGACGCCAGCCGCCTTTGCCTTTTCGGCAATGGACCTGCCAACCACCGCCGCAGCGGCGATATTGCCGGTACCATCGAGAGCGTCGCGCACATCCTTCTGCAAGGTTGACGCGGTAACCACCACCGTACCGCCATCGGGTCCGATGATCTGGGCATACATATGCCGAGGGGTCCGGTGAATCGTGAGCCGGGGAACACCGAGCTCGCGAATCTTTGCCCGGGACCGCCTGGCACGTCTCAGTCTGTTCTCGTTTTTGGTCATAGCGCTTCTGAAGCAAGGGGTACAGGTTCAACTCAACCCAGCACCTATTTCTTCTTCGCCTCCTTCAGCACAACTCGTTCTGTGGAATAACGCACACCTTTGCCCTTGTAAGGCTCGGGCGGACGGTAACTGCGGATATCAGCGGCCACCTGGCCAACCCGATGCTTGTCCGCACCCTTGATCAGGATTTCGGTCTGGCTCGGGGTGTCGATAGTGATGCCATCGGGAACCGCATAAGCCACCGGATGCGAGAACCCCAGCGTCAGATTGAGCTTCTTGCCCTGGGCCTGCGCGCGATAACCGACGCCGACCAGTTCGAGCTTGCGCTCAAAGCCCTTGGAAACGCCCTCGACCATGTTGGCGAGCAGCGCACGCGTGGTACCGGCTATGGCCCGCGCTCGCTGCGCCGGCGTGCGGCTGGTGACATTGGCCTGGTCACTGGCAATGTTAACTTCCACATCGGCGCTGAGCGACAGCTGCAACTCACCCTTCGGACCCTTTACCTTGACAGTACCTGCCACCTGGGTCATCTCGACCCCCTTGGGCAGCAGCACTGGTTTTCTTGCGACTCTGGACATCTAGTTCATCCCGGATTTGTAATCGGCCTGCATCAGGAAACGATGCAGAGCACTTCTCCGCCATGGCCGCCAGCGCGGGCTGCGCGGTCGCTCATTACACCAGCAGGTGTCGAGACAATCGCAATTCCAAGACCACCCTGGACCTTGGGCACATCGTCCTTGCCGCGGTAAATACGCAGACCGGAACGACTCACACGCCGTATCTCATCGATCACGGGGCGTCCGTCAAAATATTTGAGCTCGACCACCAGAACAGGCTTGTTGTTTTCGCCTGGTTCAATGCGGTACGAAGCAATATAAC
>JBIJCV010000008.1:0-13683 GCA_044344525.1 Gammaproteobacteria bacterium
CCCTCATCCAGCAGCACCTTCGCAATGGACTCCTTCTTCGTCGAAGAAGGCATGGCTACAGAAGGCAGGGAAACCCTCTGGCCATTCCGTATGCGGGTCAGCATATCGGCGATTGGATCGGAGATGCTCATGGATTCGTTTACTCGCTTCTGTCTGCTTTGACTGTTGGTGGACTTTCCGGATCGGCCAGAATGCCCGCTGATCTGTTTACCAGCTGGCCTTGCGCATGCCCGGAATATTGCCGGCCAGCGTGAGCTCGCGAAGCTTCGTGCGCGACAGACCAAACTTCTGGTAGTAGCCACGCGACCGGCCGGTGATCGCGCAACGGCTGCGCATGCGGCTCGGGCTTGAATCGCGGGGCAACGACTGCAGCTTTTCCTGCGCCGTCTGCTTGTCCTCGGGCCGCGACTTCGGGCTCGCGATAACGGCTTTCAGCGCCTGACGCTTCTTCGCATAGCGCTGCACGAGCTTTGCCCGCTTCTCGTCCCGGAGAACCATTGATTTCTTGGCCATGTTCGGATTTATCCCGTCGGTTGTCCGTTATCTGCGATCTGTCACTTGCGGAAAGGAAAATTGAAGGCTTCAAGCAAGGCCCGCGCGTGCTCATCAGTGCGCGCGGTCGTCGTAATCGTGATATCCATACCCCGGATCGTATCGATCTGGTCGTAATTGATTTCCGGGAAAATGATCTGCTCCTGGATACCCATGCTGTAATTGCCGCGGCCATCAAACGAGCGGCCATTCAGTCCGCGGAAGTCACGTATACGTGGAATCGCGATAGTGACCAGGCGGTCGAGAAACTCATACATGCGACTGCGGCGAAGGGTGACCTTGCAACCAACCGGATAACCCTCACGAACCTTGAAGGTTGCGACAGATTTTCGCGCGAGCGTGATCTGTGGCTTCTGTCCGGCTATGTGCGTCATGTCCTGCACAGCCTTCTCGATGACTTTCTTGTCCGTGATCGTTTCGCCCACGCCCATGTTCAGCGTGATCTTGGTGATCCGCGGCACTTCCATCACATTGTCGATACCGAGCCGCTCACGCAGCTTCGGCACGATGGTGGTGACGTACTCTTGCTGTAGTCTGGTCATAAACTTGCTGGGATTCTGTTGACCCGCCGCCCTGGCTCAGCCAGGCACGGATCAAGCATCCACGACCTCTTTGTTCGACTTGAAGTACCTGACTTTCCGACCGTCTTCCAGCGTACGGAAACCGATGCGGTCACCCTTGTTGGTCACCGGGTTAAACAACATCACGTTGGAGATATGCAGGGACATCTCTTTGTCGACGATACCGCCCTGCAGACCCTTGGTTGGATTCGGACGCTGATGTCGCTTCACGACATTGGCACCCTCAACCCAAACCCGGTCGCCATCTATCTTGGTAACGGTCCCGCGCCGGCCCTTGTCGCGGCCGGTGCTGACGATTACCTGGTCGTTTTTGTTGTTGCTGTTAACGACACATGATTCCACTGAGCTCGCCACACTGGCAATACTCAGAGCACCTCGGGTGCCAGAGAAATGATCTTCATGAAGTTCTCGTTACGCAGTTCGCGGGTTACTGGCCCGAAAATACGCGTACCGATTGGCTCCAGCTTGTTGTTCAGCAGCACAGCTGCGTTGCCGTCGAACCGGATCACCGATCCATCGGGGCGCCGTACACCCTTGCGGGTGCGCACCACGACGGCATTGTAAACCTCGCCTTTCTTGACCCGACCCCGTGGGATCGCATCCTTGATACTGACTTTGATGACATCGCCGATATACGCATAACGACGGCGGCTGCCACCAAGCACCTTGATGCACATCATCTGGCGAGCGCCGCTGTTGTCGGCGGCCGCGAGGTATGTTTGCATTTGGATCATGATCGATTCCCGATAAAACCAGCGCTGCTAAGGCTTCTGCTGTGAGACCGGCATTCCGTTTACGGAATGCTTACTCCACCTCGGCCCGCTTGATAACCTCTACCAGCCGCCAGGCCTTCCGCTTCGAGTAAGGCCGGCACTCGGTAATGGAAACCACATCCCCTTTCTGGGATGTGTTGTTCTCGTCGTGCGCCAGCAGCTTTGTGCTGCGACGAACATACTTGCTGTACTGCGGATGCTTCACAAGCCGCTCAACAACTACAGCGATGGTTTTCTGTGCACCATTGCTGACTACCGTACCGGTCAGCGTCCGGATGCGCGCACCGTCATCTTTGGCGGCGGCCTGGCTGCTCACATTGTCGCTCATACAGCACCACCGGTCTTCGTTTTGTTGCTCTGCTCGGTCATCAGTGTCTTTATCCGCGCTATGTTTTTCCGCACCTTGTCGAACTGATCCGGCTTGCTCAGCTGACCCGTTGCCCGCTGCATACGCAGGTTGAACTGCTCCTTGCGCAGGCCAAGCAGTTCTTCGCCCAGCTGGGCCTCGGTTTTCTTGCGCAGGTCGGTCAGCTTCATTGCCTAAATCCCCAAATACCGGACGTTCAGATAACGTGCCGGCTGACAAACGTGGTAGCCACCGGCAGCTTTGACGCCGCCAGACGGAAAGCTTCGCGGGCGATCGCCTCGGTCACACCCTCCATCTCGTACAGTACGGTGCCGGGCTGCACGAGAGCCACCCAGAACTCGACGTTACCTTTACCACTGCCCTGCCGGACTTCCAGCGGCTTGGCGGTAATCGGCTTGTCCGGGAACACCCGGATCCAGACCTTGCCGCCACGTTTTACGTAGCGAGTCATGGCGCGGCGTGCTGCCTCAATCTGCCGGGCCGTCAAGCGGCAACGGTCGGTGGCCTTCAGCCCGTACTCACCGAACGCAACGGTGTTGCCGCGCTGTGCGAGCCCGCGATTACGGCCCTTGAACTGTTTTCTGAACTTGGTGCGTTTTGGCTGCAACATTTCGTCAATTCCTTAACGCGCCGCCGCAGCCGGAGCTGCCGCTTCTTCTGTAGCGATTTCCTGCCGGTCGAACACTTCGCCGCGGAAAATCCAGACCTTTACACCGATGACCCCGTAAGTGGTCATCGCTTCTGCCAGGGCATAATCGATATCCGCGCGGAAGGTATGCAGTGGCACCCGCCCTTCCCGCGTCCATTCGGTTCGTGCGATCTCGCCACCATTCAGACGACCCGAAACCTGAACCTTGATACCCAGTGCGCCAAGACGCATGGTGTTCTGGACGGAACGCTTCATGGCCCGGCGAAACATCACCCGCCGCTCAAGCTGCTGCGCAATGCCTTCGGCAACCAGCTTTGCATCCAGTTCAGGCTTGCGGATTTCCGCAATGTTGATCCGCACGTCATTGATCGGCATCTTCAGCAGTTTGGCGACCTGGGCGCGCAAGCTCTCGATGTCCTCGCCCTTCTTGCCGATCACCACACCAGGTCGTGCGGTATGAATCGTGATGTGCGCCTTGCGTGCCGGCCGCTCGATCAGGATCTTGCTGACCGAAGCCTCCTTGAGCTTCTTGGTCAGAAACTCACGGATCTTGAAATCCATCGCAATGTAATGCGGGAAAGTGCGCTGGTCCGCGTACCACTTGGACGACCAGTCCCGCGTGATACCGAGACGGATCCCGATCGGATTGACCTTTTGTCCCATGCTGCTATTCGTCCGCGACTTGTATGGTGATATGACTGCTGCGCTTCTGGCGAGGCGAAGCCCGACCCTTCGCAGAAGCGCGGAACCGACGCAGTCGCGGCGCTTCATTCACGAAGACGGTAGATACCCTCAACTCATCGATATCTGCCGCATTGTTGTGTTCTGCATTGGCGATAGCCGAATCGAGCACCTTCTTGAGCAAAAGGGCGCCCTTCTTGGGCATCAGCTCCAGGATCTGTTTGGCACCGGCAACCGTCTTGCCGCGAATGGCATCGGCAACGAGCCGGCATTTCTGCGGCGAGATGCGCGCGTACTTCAATGTGGCTGAAACCTGCATATCCGGATCCTTATCCTGCAGCCTTAGTCTTCTTGTCGCCCGAATGCCCCTTAAAGGTCCGGGTTACGGCGAATTCGCCGAGCTTGTGACCAACCATGTTCTCAGTAATCAGCACCGGGATGTGATCACGGCCGTTATGAATGGCAATCGTGAGACCGACCATTTCCGGCAGGATCGTCGAACGTCTCGACCAGGTCTTGATTGGCCGACGATTGTTGGCGCCGACTGCCGCCCTGACCTTGTTGGCCAGATGCAGATCAATAAACGGACCCTTTTTTACGGAACGTGCCACGATTCAAATCCTTTGACGGTACCTGTCGTTACTTCTTGTCGCGCCGACGCACGATCATTCCGGCGGTTCGCTTGTTGTGCCGGGTCTTGTAGCCCTTGGTCTTTACACCCCATGGCGTCACGGGATGGCGGCCACCCGAGGTCTTGCCTTCACCGCCGCCGTGCGGGTGATCGACCGGGTTCATTGCAACGCCGCGCACCGTCGGGCGAATACCGCGCCATCGCTTTGCACCGGCCTTGCCGAACTTGCGCAGGTTGTGCTCCTCGCGACCAACCTCGCCAATCGTTGCACGACATTCAACGTGCACTTTGCGCATCTCGCCGGATCGAAGGCGGACGGTCGCATAGGTCCCCTCGCGCGCCACGATCTGGATACCGGTACCAGCAGCCCGTGCCAGCTGCGCACCTTTACCGGGCTTCAGTTCGACGGCATGCACCAGCGTTCCAACCGGGATATTTCGCAGCGGCATGGCATTGCCGGTCTTGATCGGTGAATCGCGTCCGGAGACAACGCTGTCGCCGGCAACGAGTCCTTTGGGCGCAATGATGTAGCGACGCTCGCCGTCCGCATACAACAGCAGGGCGATATGTGCGCTGCGGTTCGGATCGTATTCAATATGCTCGACCTTGGCCGGAATGCTGTCCTTGTCGCGCCGGAAATCAATGATGCGGTAGAGACGCTTGTGACCGCCGCCCTTGTGCCGCGTGGTTATACGGCCATGACTGTTGCGACCGGTCGCGCGACCGATCTGCACGACGAGCGGCGCGTGCGGCGCGCCCTTGTGCAGGCCCGGCGTCGTCACCTTGACGACGAAACGACGCCCAGGGGAAGTTGGTTTTGTTTGCTGGAGTGCCATGGTTTAAGCCCTAGGGTCTCTTGATCGAACGTCTTTCTTCCGGAACCTGTCAGGCGTTCCCGTGAAAATCGATATCCTGGCCCTCGGCCAGGGTTACATAGGCTTTCTTCCAGTCCTGCCGGCGTCCGATGGTGCGCCCGGTCCGCCTCACCTTCCCGGCCACATTCACCACCTGCACTGCGGTGACCTTGACGTCGAACATCAGCTCAACTGCGCGCTTGACCTGCTGTTTGTCAGCGTCGCGACGCACCTTGAACACAAACTGCCTGACTTTTTCCGCTACCCGGCTGCTCTTTTCGGAAAGATGCGGCCCGACCAGCACAGACATCAGTTTTTCGTTGGCGAGATTGACGGTCATGACAGGCGCTCCCCGACAGCCTTGACTGCAGCAGCAGTGGCCAGCACTTTCTCAAAGCGGACCAGCGCAAGCGGGTTCAGGCTGTTGATATCGACAACATCAACCCAGTGGAGATTCTGGGCCGACAAACGCAGGTTGTCCTTGCACTCATCGACGAGAATCAGCACGCGCTCCAGACCGAAACCCTGCAGGTAAGCGACGAGATCGCGGGTTTTCGGCCGGGCAATCTCAATATCATCGACGACGATGAGACGATCCTGCCGGACCAGCTCGGAAAACACCGACCGCATTGCGGCCTGATACATCTTCCGGTTGACCTTCTGGCTGTAGTCGCGGGGCTTGGCCGCAAAGGCTCGCCCGCCACCAACCCAGATCGGGCCGCGCGTCGTACCGGCACGGGCGCGCCCGGTACCTTTCTGCTTGAATGGCTTGCGTCCACCGCCCCGGACTTCAGCGCGGGTCTTCTGCGCCTTGGTACCGCTCCGGCCACCCGCCATATAGGCGGTAATGACCTGATGGATCAGAGCCTCATTGAACTTGGCGCCAAAGGTATTCTCAGATACCTCAAGGCTGCCGCCACCGTGAATTGCGAGCTTCATTTCTCTCAACCCTTATTCTTGCGGCTAATCTTCACGGCGGGCTTGACCACGACGTGCGAACCCGCATGCCCTGGCACAGCACCCTTGATCAGCAACAGGTTGCGCTCGACATCAACCCGGACAACGGCCAGATTCAATATGCTGCGCCCGATATTGCCCAGATGACCCGACATCCGCTTGCCCTTGAACACCCGGCCCGGTGTCTGGCGCTGACCAATGGAGCCCGGCACGCGGTGCGATACCGAGTTGCCGTGCGTCGCGTCCTGGCCACTGAAGTGGTGCCGCTTGATGGTGCCGGCGTATCCCTTGCCGATCGTGGTACCACGAACATCGACCAGCTGTCCGGCAGTAAATGCCTCGACAGTGATCTCCGACCCCTGCGGGTGTGCGCCAGCCTCTTCAGCGCTGACACGAAACTCCCACATGCCCTCGCCCGGCTCTACGCCGACCTTGGCATACTCACCAGCCAGCGTCTTGCTGATTCGGCTCAGCTTCACTGAACCGGTGGTGACTTTGACTGCCGAATAGCCGTCCGAGTCAGCTGACTTAACCCGCGTTACGCGGTTGGGCAGCGCCTCAATGACGGTTACAGGCACGGAAGCGCCATCTTCAGTGAAGATTCGCGTCATTCCGCGTTTTCGCCCTACCAGACCGATGGCCATCTCGCTATACCTTGGTCGCCCTATCTGCTGCCAGCCCGGAAATCCAGAGCGGAAGCAGCTCCCCCACCATCTTCTGGCGGATGCAGCCGTTCCATCGGAGACCCCGAACCCGCGCCATACGGCGGATTCAACAATTTGTTATGTGGCCCGTCCGGGGCCACCGCAGTCTATTTAGCCTTGCTCGTTTGTGGCCAAGTCCGCTTCCGGACCAGATTCCACCGACGCTTTTGCACCGCAGGGAACCTGTCGGTACCTACCGCGTAGCCGGTTAGTATAACAGTGTTCCGGCCGAGTTCAATTTCGGCTAATTCAGTTTGATCTGTACGTCGACCCCGGCGGGCAACTCCAGCTTCATCAGGGCATCTACGGTCTTATCGGTCGGTTCGACGATATCCATCAGCCGCTTATGGGTCCGGATTTCGTACTGATCCCGGGCGTCCTTGTCAACGTGAGGCGAAGTCAGCACCGTAAAACGTTCAATCCGGCTGGGCAGGGGGACCGGGCCATGAACCTGGGCACCCGTGCGCTTGGCGGTTTCAACGATCTCGCGTGCCGACGTGTCGAGCAGGCGATGATCAAACGCCTTCAACCGGATCCTGATGTTCTGACTCTTGGCCATTTTCTTTACTACCTTTAGGGCGGCATTGAGCCGCAAAGCGATTTACTGTCGTTATCGTCGGCTGACTGCAACGCGACCCGCGCACCGTCAGATTTATTCGTCTTACTTCAGTATTTTCGCGACCACACCGGCACCGACGGTACGACCACCTTCGCGGATAGCGAAGCGCAGGCCGTCTTCCATCGCGATCGGGTTGATCAGCGTCACTACCATCTTGATGTTGTCACCCGGCATGACCATCTCCACGCCCTCAGGCAACTCGCACGCGCCCGTGACATCTGTCGTCCGGAAATAAAACTGTGGCCGGTAACCCTTGAAAAACGGCGTGTGGCGACCACCCTCTTCCTTCGTCAGCACGTACACCTCAGCTTCAAACTGCGTGTGCGGATTGATCGAACCCGGCTTCGCCAGAACCTGACCGCGCTCAACTTCTTCGCGCTTCGTTCCGCGCAGCAGTACACCCACGTTGTCGCCAGCCTGGCCGTCATCCAGCAGCTTGCGGAACATCTCAACGCCCGTGCACGTCGTCTTCGTCGTGGCATGAATGCCCACGATCTCGACTTCCTCGCCAACCTTGACCCGGCCGCGCTCAATGCGCCCCGTGACCACCGTACCGCGACCCGAAATCGAGAACACGTCCTCGATCGGCATCAGGAACGCACCGTCAACAGCACGCTCCGGTACCGGAATATACGAGTCCATCGCCGCTACCAGCTTCTCAACGCTCTTCGTGCCGATATCGCTGGCATCGCCTTCCCAGGCCTTCAGCGCACTGCCCGTGATGATCGGTGTTTTGTCGCCGTCAAACTTGTACATCGACAGCAACTCGCGAACCTCGAGCTCTACCAGCTCCAGAAGCTCTGCGTCGTCAACCATGTCGGCCTTGTTCAGGTACACCACGATGTAGGGCACGCCAACCTGGCGCGCCAGCAGAATGTGTTCTCGCGTCTGTGGCATCGGGCCATCCGCCGCCGAGACCACCAGGATCGCGCCATCCATCTGCGCCGCGCCCGTGATCATGTTCTTCACGTAGTCGGCGTGTCCCGGGCAGTCAACGTGCGCGTAGTGCCGCGCCTCGCTCTCGTACTCCACGTGCGCCGTCGCGATCGTGATGCCGCGCGCCTTCTCTTCCGGCGCCTTGTCAATCTGGTCGTACGCGCTCACCTCACCGCCAAACTTCGCCGCCATCACCTTCGTCAGCGCCGCTGTCAGCGTCGTCTTGCCGTGATCCACGTGACCGATCGTTCCAACGTTGACGTGGGGCTTTGTACGCTCAAATTTAGCTTTCGACATGACCAGCTCTCTCTTCGATCTGTTTGTGCTTCTGTTACATCCGCAGTCACGGTGTTATCCGCGGCTCGCCCAAATCCATTTATGCACGACTCTTGGAGCCCACAACCGGAGTTGAACCGGTGACCTCTTCCTTACCAAGGAAGTGCTCTACCAACTGAGCTATGTGGGCGTAAATCACATCCCCCAAAACTGGAGCGGGTGATGGGAATCGAACCCACGTCATCAGTTTGGAAAACTGAGGTTCTACCATTGAACTACACCCGCCACCCTCCAAGCGTCTCTGCTACGGACGGCAACGAAGGGGCAGCAGACGTACAACTTCACAGCCACCTGAGACAGAAGGCCCGCCTACTAACGCCCTCCTGAAGTTCGTGGTGGAGGGGGTAGGATTCGAACCTACGAAGGCGTAAGCCAGCAGATTTACAGTCTGCCCCCGTTGGCCGCTTGGGTACCCCTCCGCTAAGTCAAGCAGAGCATTGTCTGGCGACGGGCTTCTGCTGTCAACCTCAAGTGATATGCCGGAAGAGGGACTTGAACCCCCAACCTACCGCTTACAAAGCGGTTGCTCTGCCATTGAGCTATTCCGGCCCGTTATTTTTCTGCGCGGGCGGGCATTATATATATGCGCTATTCAGGTTCTACCGTCGCGGGCATCGGATTCAGCGCAGGCGGACACGCTGCAGTCTCCGCGCGGAGAATCCGGTCATAGCCGACAGCGAGGTCCTTCAGTGCCGCTGGCTGGCCATTGGCCAGCGGGGAAACCAGCCAGTATTCAGCTGCCGCACGAACCCGTTCCTTCATTACCGCCGTGAAGCCAGCCTGCCGTGCCGCTTCGATCACGCGCTCGGCACGGCCCTGCTCACGAAATACCCCCAGGCTGATGATGGTTACCGGCCCATCCTGCATCACATAGGCATCCGGAAGCCCGGCTCCAAGCAATCGTCGGCGAGCCGTTTCAGCCACCTCCTTGTCGGCAAAACCCTGGATCTGCACCCAATGACCAAGCCATACCCGTCCTTCGCGCGTCACGGGGCGGGCCTCAACCCCCCGCGTAGCCAGGGTTCCTGCCAACTGCTGTGCCGCGTCAAGGTCGGACACGGGTCCGATATAGATACACTGGGCCGATTCATCACCTGAATCCGACCCCGCAGCGGCCCGGGAACTCGGCTGCCCATATATCGCCAGTTCATTGACACCAGTCGCCTGCATCGCAACCGGGGGCTCAGGGTCAACCCAGAACAGCCATGCAAGCAGAATCAGGTTGGCAAACAGCAGGATCAGGAAGATATTGCGCACCAGCTGCCGCTCCCGCCTCAGTCAGTGGAATAGCAGGCTGGCTCAAGCGCCAGCCCCTCAAGAACCAGATTGGGATAACAGGCTGCTGGCACGCCCAGCAACCCGGCAAGCCACGCGCCATCCCCACCCGTTATCGCCAGCTTCGCCCCATCAACCTCAGCGTTGAGCCTTGAAAGACAGTCAGCGACCAGAGCCATGATCGCGCGCGTCGCTCCCAACTGGATCGCGCCGGCGGTATCCACACCCAGTGCACCGCCCTGCATTGGGAGTGCAGATATGTCTTGCGGCAACGCCGGGCCGGCAACCCGGTCCAGATCACCCGTTTCCTGACGCAATGCGGCCGCCATCAGCCGGATGCCGGGGAGGATGAGCCCGCCCGAATGAGCCCCATCCGCCATGACGGTATCTATGGTGATAGCCGTACCGGCATCAACGACACATAGCGGACTGGAAAGCTTCTGCCATGCCGCACACATCGCCAGCCAGCGGTCGATGCCCAATTGACCCGGACTACGATAACCACTCTTGAGACCGTAGGCAGAATCTGGTGAACGGGCAAAAACCGGCCTGACCCGGAATCGCTCGTAAACAGCTTCAGTGAGCAAGGCGCCCGCTGCGGGGCCAGCTACATTGGCCACCCGTACCTCAACGGGAGGCGTAGAACCGTGCAGCAGCTCGGCCAGCGCTGCTGAAAAATCACGGTTCCGGTGGGTCGTTTGCCCGAACCGAATGAGCCCCTCAGCCGATGACCATGCCCATTTCATGCGGCTGTTACCGATATCAATCAACAGCTTCATGGCTGTAGACGCAAGGTGACATCGCCGGAAAAAACTGGCGTTAGTACGTTATTAACTGCCAACAACAGGGCGCCATCATCGGCGATACCCTGTGCAATTCCGTTTAATTTCTGCGATCCGCCCGTTATAGTCACAGGCCGACCCAGTAAATAATCACGGGCCCGCCAACGCGGCGCAAAAGCAGAAAATCCTGTGCTGGCAAATTCACTGAGGTTGCTGTGCAACGCGTTCATCAGGCACCCCGCCAGTTGATTCCGGGAAACTGCCCCACCGGGAACCAGGGAATCAAGCGTCGCGGGCTGCAGGCTGCCCCCGTCGGCATCGACTTCAGCGCTCAAGCCAGGCGATGCACGCACATTGACACCTATACCTATAACAACGCGCAGCGGACCGCCAGATTCACCCGCCACATCCACCAGAATTCCGCCGAGTTTGCCGCCGTCAGTCACAATGTCATTGGGCCATTTCAATTGCACGGACTGGGTCGGGACAAGCTGCGTCAGCGCTTCGGCCACTGCGACACCAATAACCAGCCCCAATGCCGCCAGATCGCGCGGTGCAACCTCATAGCACCAGGATACGGACAGGCACAAGCCATGTCCGAGGGGAGAAAACCAACGCCTGCCACGACGACCACGCCCGCCCGATTGATACTCGGCGATGCATGCCAGCATCCGGCCCGGCGCCGGGGCTGGCATTGCAGCCAGACACTCGCTGGTGGATGAGGTGATCAACAGCACGTCCAGATGAGACAGCGCCGCCAGCGCCCCGGGACTCAGGCAGGCCCGGATGGAGTCTTCGGCCAGTAACTGCAGCGGGGCGCCAAGCCGGTAACCCCGACGCCGGTCCGCGACAACAGCAAGCCCTGTATTCCTGAGCGCCCGGATCTGCTTCCAGACTGCAGCCCTGGAAAGACCCAGAGAAAAGCCCAGCCTGACGCCGGTATGCCATGCGCCATCGGCCAACAGGGAGAGCAATGCGCGTCGCGAATCGTCCACGACTACGGTGAACGCCGCCGCAACAGCATCACCTTTTCAATCCGGTTCTCATTGCCGGCCCGCAGACGACGGATATTGGCACGGTGTGTAAACACGATAAACAGGGCCAGAGCGATCAGAAAAACCAGCAGCGGCCACTGCCCATCGACCCCGGTAACCAACTTCCAGACCGGCAGGGCCACCGCAGCCAGCATGGTGGCTAAACCAACGAATCCGGTCGTCACCAGCACGAACACCCAAACCAGCACGCCCGGCAAAGCCAACCCCGGGGCAATGCCCAACAGCGCTCCCACCGCAGTTGCCGCACCCTTTCCGCCAGTAAAGCCAAACCAGACGGGGTAGCAATGGCCAACCACTGATGCACCAGCGCAGGCCAGCATCAACCAGGTACGGGAAACTTCCGGGTCGAGGGGAACCCCCGGAAAAACGAGCGCCGGGAGCAGCCAGGGCGGCACGAACCCCTTGCCGATATCGATCAGAATGACGCGCAGGGCAAACCACTTTCCCTGGGTACGCAATGCATTGGTTCCGCCAGCATTGCCGCTCCCCTGCTGGCGAATATCGATGCCACCGGCCAACTTGCCGACGATAAGAGCCCCGGTCAGCGATCCGATCAGATAACTGATCAACACTTTCAGGCCAAGTTCAAGCATCGGAATCCAGCCAACTGTCGCGGCGGATAACGGCATCAGCACCAGCTTGCGGATCAAGGCTCAGATAACAGGTATCGCGCGGTGCTGGCATGGTGCGAAGAGTGATGACCATCAACTCCTGATCCCGGAATATATTACAGCTGCATTCGCCATCCAGCGGCAACCGGTCGACCAGCGCCTCGAAGTTGTCCGCACCGGCCCGATGCCCGTTGAGCGCAACCAGCTCATCTCCAGCTGATATCCCGGCAAGTTGCGCCGGTCCGCCATCAATCACGTGGCTGACTCTGGTACAACCGTTTGCGGTCTTTAGTTGCAGTCCCAGCCACGGGCGAGGTGTGCCTTCCCGGCGCCCGCCCACCCCGCCGGCATCGCCTTGATTCTCCATGCTCCGCACCTGCAGGAGAACACCAAACTGGGCCAGCAGAATACCCAGCGGCGGATCAACCGTCGTCCTGAGGTTCTGAGCAAAAAAAGCCCCGAGGTCCAGGCCGCAGATCCGGCCCGCTATACGCTCAAACTCGCCCTCAGCGAGACCATCGCTATTCTCGGCACCAAATTCCCGCCATATCTCCCGCATCACGACATCCAGGGAGCACGCGCCACCGGAGCGCAGCCGGATTTCCAGATCCAGCGCCAGGGCTACAAGCGAGCCTTTCAGGTAGTAACTGACAGTAGCGTTCAGTGAGTTCTCATCAGGCCGGTAGAACTTGATCCAGGCATCAAAACTCGCATCCTCCAGAGTCTGATGACGGCGGCCATTGTTCCGGTATAGCTTGGTCAGGCTGCGCCCGAGCAGTTCAAGGTATTGCTCCCGCGTGATCAGCCCGGTCCGCAGCAGGGCAAGGTCATCGTAATACGAGGTAATTCCCTCGAATATCCAGAGTTGGCGCGTGTACACCTCCCGTGACAGATCTGCTGCCACAAACTCTGCGGGCCGGATGCGTTTGACGTGCCAGGCATGAAAGTACTCGTGACTGACCAAGCCCAGAAATTGGCGGTACCCGGCACCTGCATCTGCGATTCCAGGCCGTGGCAAATCCTCCCGCCGGCAGACCAGGGCCGACGATGCAAGGTGCTCCAGCCCGCCGTAACCCTCTGCAACAGCGCGCAGGAGAAACAGATAGCTGTTCATCGGCGCAGGCCGGCCAAAGAAATCAATATGCCAGGCGCACAAGCGCGCAAGATCTGTCTGCAGCCTCGGCAGATCAATATCGGCAGGTCCGACCAGGGCCAGAGCGTGAGGGGTGCCAGCCGCATCAAAGTCGATCACCGTGAGCCGGCCCATGAGCACCGGGTGATCGATCAGATCGGCATAACCGGCGGCATGGAATGCCCCGA
>JBIJCV010000150.1:0-5039 GCA_044344525.1 Gammaproteobacteria bacterium
TTGTGCCATGAGCTTTCGGAAGCCGGGTACGATGTCATAGCAGCCGTAAGAGATGCGACTGGTGCGCAGCGTAAATACCCACAGTTCTCTGAGTGTCGAGAGATCCCGGATTACCGGTATATCAATGCGGTCGATGACTGGATGCCGTGCCTGGATGGCGTGGATGCGGTGGTGCATCTTGCTGGTCTTGCACATGCGATGGGTAAAGGTAAAGAAGACGCGATAGGCTTGTATCGGCAAGTCAATGAGGTGGCGACGAGGGCGCTGGTTCGCGCGTGTGTGACGGCTGGCGTGTCGCGATTCATTTTTGCGAGTACTGCAAAAGTCTATGGCGACAGTTCGCCCGCCAGGCCCTTTAACGAAGCGGATAAGCCAGCGCCAATAGGTGAGTATGCGGAATCCAAGTGGGCTGCAGAGCAGGCCATACTCGAGGAAACAACGGGTAACGGCTGTAGTGCCGTAATCATCAGGCCGCCGATGATCTATGGGCCTGATGTCGGAGGAAACTTTCCGCGTCTTGTCCGGCTTATTAAAAGTGGAGTTCCATTGCCTCTGGGGTCTGTGAAGAATCGCCGGAGTCTGGTCAGTATCTGGAACGTCTGTAGTCTGGTTCGTCAAGTGCTGTCACAGCCTTTGGCCCATGGCCAGATTTTATTACCTACCGATGCGCGTCCCGTGTCGACGCCGGAGTTGCTGCGATTGATAGCTGCGGCAATGAATAGAAGGGCCATGATTGTCGGTATGCCCACCGGACTTCTTTCGTTGGTCGGCAACGCATGTGGCATGAGTGATGAGATTGCACGGCTGGTCGAGTCCATGGAGCTTGATGGCTCCGCTACACGCCGGATACTGCGGTGGAGTCCTCCGCTAAGTCCGGAGGAAGGTATACGTCTGGCTGTCACCCGGATGTTGGCATAGCAGCGATGTCAGCAGCGTTGTATAGCTTGTTTGCAGTAGCTGCGGTGCTGGCCATCTCCTTCTTGGTCAGCGGATCTGTCCTGCGGTATGCCGTTCGCCGCAACCTGATGGATATCCCCAACGAGCGCAGTTCACAGTCCGCACCGATTCCAAGGGGAGGCGGCATTGCAATTGCGATTGCCGGAATCATTGGGGTTGTTTTGCTTTGGAGCCGTGAAATGGTTCCCGGGTGGCTGTTGGTCGGTTTCTGTCTGCCGGGTATTGCAATAGCCGTAGTCGGGTTTATCGACGATGCTGTACAGGTATCGGCATTCATCCGATTTACCGTGCATATAGTCGCCTGCTCGATTGGCCTCGTGATGATTCCTGATGCAGCACAGATGGTGTTCCCGGGGGCGCAGGTACCGGAACTCCTGCTGCAATTCATTCTGGTTGTCGGACTTGCCTGGGCCGTCAACCTGTTCAACTTCATGGATGGAATTGACGGTCTGGCAGGTATCGAGGCCGTCTATATTGCAGTAGCGATTCTCTTGCTGGCATTCGCAAACGGTCAGCTAGAGAGCGCTTTACCTGCCGCTGTTACAGGTGCGGCGGCGCTTGGGTTTCTGGCATACAACTGGCCACCGGCCCGGCTGTTCATGGGTGATGTTGGCAGTGGATTCCTGGGCTACGCATTGGGATTTTCCATGCTCGCAGCAATTGCGGATGGATTGAACATCTGGGCCGCGATAACGGTGGTTGGTGCGTTTGTTGCGGATTCAACTGTTACCTTGCTGACCCGCATATTGCGCGGGGAAAAAGCCTCTCAGGCGCACCGAACCCATGCCTATCAGCGGTTGGCCCAGCGATGGGGTCATGGCAAGGTCACCGTCCTGTATCTGGCTATAAATCTTTTCTGGCTCTTGCCGATTGGGTTCCTGATACAGGTCGGTATCGTCCCGGGTCCCGTTGCGGCGATGCTGGCATACACGCCGCCCATCCTGGGTGCTATTTCAATTGGTGCTGGACGTAGTCGTACATAAGAACGCACAACGGTACTCTTGCCAGGTTCTTTACTAAAAAACTGCCCAAATATTAGAATCTTGTCGCTATAATCTGACCCATGGCTGCATCTTGCTGCGTGGGGCAGGCAGATCTGGCCGGATACGAACCAGACAAAATCAGGAAGCCCATATGACTGTCGGCAGACTTCAGTCCCGGCTGATCCAACTGCCCCCGATTGCCAAGCTTGCGATCATCGGTGTCATTGATGCCCTTATTCTGGCCGCCGTTCTTGCCCTGACGCTCCTGGTTCTCCATCAGGGCGTGTTGCCCGCCAATCCGCAGTTCATCTGGCTGTTCCTGGCTGCCGTGACCCTCGGCATTCCGATTCTCGCCAGTCAGGGGCTCTACCGGGCCATCATCCGCTTCGTCAATGCCCGGATGGTTGTCGGCGTGCTGCGCGCCATGGTGATCCTGACCGCTGTGCTGACCGGTATGGTCGGGATATCTGGTATCCAAACCGGGATTCAGCTGGCGTCTTTCAGCCTGCTGTTCTACGTCTTCAGCGTGTTTGCGCTGGTCAGCAGCCGTTTTGCGATGCGTGCGCTGGTCTCGGATCGTGGCTCTGCGGGTGAGCGGGTGGCGATCTACGGTGCAGGCCGTGCCGGGCTGCGCCTGGCCGCGGCCGCCGCAGGCCACCATGACTTCATGCCGGTGCTGTTCATCGATGACAATCCCGCACTGCGGGGGCGCACGATCGCCGGTCTGCCGGTGATCAGCCCTGTCAAGGCTGCCGGTACGCTGGCCCTGCTGCGTGTCGACCGGGTGCTGCTGGCCCTGCCGTCTGCCGGTCGCCGTCGGCGCAAGCAGATCATCGACAGCTTCAGAAACCAGTCGGTACGTTTGCAGACGGTCCCTGATATCGGTGATCTGCTGACCGGCAAGGCACGCCTCGAGGACATCCGCGATATCGATGTGGCTGATCTGCTTGGTCGGGAAACCGTGCCCCCGGACCTCAAGTTGCTGGACGCCTGCATCCGCGGCAAGTCGGTGATGGTCACCGGTGCCGGCGGCTCGATCGGTTCCGAGCTGTGCCGGCAGATCATTGAACTGGGACCGCGTCGTCTGGTGCTGTTTGATCTCAGCGAGCACAACCTCTATCAGATCGACCAGGACCTGAAGGGCCTGCGTCAGGCGCACAACCTCGATGTCGAAATCGTCGCACTGCTGGGTTCGGTGCACCACCGCGACCGGGTGCGTGGTGTGATCGCGGCCTTCGGCGTGCAGACGCTCTATCACGCGGCTGCCTACAAGCATGTGCCGATCGTCGAGTACAACATGATCGAGGCCATCCATAACAACATCATCGGTACCTGGCATACCGCTGAGGCGGCCGAAGAAGCCGGTATCGAAACTTTCGTGCTGATCTCCACCGACAAGGCCGTGTTGCCGGTCAACGTGATGGGTGCCACCAAGCGTTTTGCCGAGCTGGTGCTGCAAGCCATGGCCGGGCGCGGCAGCAAGACGCGTTTCTGCATGGTGCGCTTTGGCAATGTCCTCGAGTCATCCGGTTCGGTGGTGCCGCTGTTCCGCAAGCAGATCCGTGAGGGCGGTCCGGTGACTGTCACCCACAAGGATGTCATCCGCTATTTCATGACCATCCCGGAGGCGGCGCAGCTGGTGATCCAGGCGGGCTCGATGGGCCAGGGCGGGGATGTCTTCGTGCTGGACATGGGCGAACCGGTGCGTATCGCCGATCTGGCGCAGCGCATGATCAACCTGATGGGCTTTACGGTGCGCGATGAGGCCAATTGCGATGGCGACATCGCCATCCGCTACACCGGCCTGCGCAATGGCGAGAAGCTCTATGAGGAGCTGTTGATCGGCACCGACGTGACCCGCACCGAACACCCCATGATCATGCGCGCCATGGAGGAGTCGCTGCCCTGGCCGAAGGTCCGGCACTATCTGGCCCAGTTGCAGCTGGCTGGCAATGCTTTCGACTGTCAGCAGACCCTCAACCTGCTGCTGGAGAGCGTGAACGGCTTTGTGCCGGTCTCTGAGGGGATCGACGATCTGGTCTGGCGGGCCCGTCAGGCCGATGCGGGCAGCGATGGCAAGGCGGCGCTGGCCCCCCCGGCGTCAATCGGTACGGTGGTCGATCTGGATGCCAGCCGTCGCGCGTGACGGGTTTGGTTGCCTTCGGCGCCTGAGCGGCTAATCTAGCTGCTGTTTTTCCCGGCTGAGTCCTGAGCAATAACGATGAAAATCACCGTACACGGCACTGGTTACGTGGGTCTGGTCACGGGCGCCTGCATCGCACAGGCGGGCAATCAGGTGCTTTGCGTCGATATCGACGCCACCAAGGTGGCTGCACTTGGGCGCGGTGAGATCCCCATCTATGAACCGGGCCTCGCTGAAGTGGTCAAGCGCAGCCACGCGACCGGGCGACTGAATTTCACGACCGATGTGGCGGCCGGCGTAGCGCACGGTGAGATCCAGTTCATCGCCGTGGGTACGCCGAAAAATGAGGACGGCTCGGCCGATCTGCGCCATGTTTTGACGGTGGCCGAGACCATCGGCCGGCACATGAGCGACTACAAGGCGATCGTGGACAAGTCCACGGTGCCGGTGGGTACGGCCGACCGTGTGCAGGAGACGGTGGCGGCGGCGTTGGCCGCACGGGGTTTGAAGACCGACTTCGACGTGGTCTCGAACCCCGAGTTTCTGAAAGAGGGGGCGGCGGTTGGCGACTTCATGAAGCCCGACCGCATCATCATCGGTACCGACAGCCCGCGGGCCGTCGAACTGCTGCGCCAGCTTTATGAACCCTTCAGCCGCAGTCACGACAAGCTGATCGTGATGGATGTGCGCTCGGCCGAACTCACCAAGTACGCCGCCAACGTGATGCTGGCGACCAAGATCAGCCTGATGAACGAGCTGGCCAATATCGCCGAGCGTTACGGCGCCGACATCGAGCAGGTGCGTATCGGTATCGGTTCTGACCCGCGGATCGGCTATTCCTTCATTTATCCGGGTTGTGGTTATGGCGGTTCCTGTTTTCCCAAGGATGTGCACGCGCTGATCCGCTCGGGCGTGGAGATCGGCTATGACGCCGAGCTGGTGCGTGCCGTGAACAA
>JBIJCV010000151.1:0-5014 GCA_044344525.1 Gammaproteobacteria bacterium
CCAGGCAGGCGCGGCGTGCTTTCGTGCCGATCGCCGGACTGCACCACGCCGGCCGCGACAATGCCGCAGGTTTTTGCGTCTACAACGACTGTGGTGTGGTGATCGAACTGCTGCGCGCCCGGCATGGCCTCAGCCGCATCGCCTACGTCGATATCGATGCCCATCACGGCGATGGTGTTTACTACGCCTTCGAAACCGATCCGCAGCTCTGCTTTGCCGATATCCACGAGGATGGCCGCTATCTGTACCCTGGTACCGGGGCTGCTGATGAGACCGGTCGCGGCGCGGCGGAAGGTACCAAACTCAACATCCCGCTGGCGCCTGGCGCCGGCGACGAGGAGTTCCGCGCTGCCTGGGAACGTGTCGAGGCGCATCTTGCCGCGGCCCGGCCTGAATTCATCGTCTTCCAGTGCGGGGCCGACAGCCTGGCGGGTGACCCCATCACCCATCTGCGCTATTCACCGGCAGCCCATGGTTATGCCGCTGCGCGTCTGTGCGCGCTGGCCGACCGCTATTGCGAAGGGCGGCTGCTGGGCACGGGTGGCGGCGGCTACAACCGGCGCAATCTTGCCGAAGCGTGGGTGGCGGTGGTCGATGCCTTCGTTGCGGCCGGCCGGCCCGCCTGAGCAGGATTGTTTGCGTCCCGGATGGCCGCCTGACCAGAGGCCTCAGTTAGAATGACGCGCTATTCCAGTGGAGGCCACCCAGAATGTTCAGACGCGATTGCACGATTGCCGGGTTTGACCCAGAGCTTGCCCGGGCCATCGACAGCGAGCGTGGCCGGCAGGAAGACCATGTCGAGCTGATCGCTTCGGAGAACTATGCCAGCCCGCGCGTGCTTGAGGCGCAGGGTTCGGTGCTGACCAACAAGTACGCCGAGGGTTATCCGGGCAAGCGTTACTACGGCGGATGCGAGTACGTCGACATCGCCGAAACCCTGGCGATTGAGCGCGCGAAGCAGCTGTTTGGTGCTGCCTATGCCAATGTTCAGCCGCATTCCGGATCGCAGGCCAATGCCGCGGTCTATCTGGCCCTGCTGCAGCCGGGTGATACCGTACTTGGCATGAGCCTCGCGCACGGCGGGCACCTGACCCACGGTTCGCCGGTGAACTTCTCCGGGCGCCTGTTCAATATCGTTTCCTATGGCGTGGATGCCACGACCGGGCTCATCGACTATGGCCAGCTCGAAAGCCTGGCGCGCGAGCACAAGCCGCGCATGATCATTGCGGGATTTTCGGCCTACTCGCGGGTCGTTGACTGGCAGAAGTTTCGCGCCATTGCCGACAGCGTTGGTGCCTGGCTGTTCGTCGATATGGCGCATGTGGCGGGACTGGTCGCAGCCGGCGAGTATCCGAATCCGGTCTCCATTGCCGATGTGACGACCACCACCACCCACAAGACGCTGCGCGGTCCGCGCGGTGGCCTGATCCTGGCACGGGAAAACGAAGAAATCGCCAAGAAGCTGAATTCGCTGGTGTTCCCCGGTACCCAGGGTGGTCCGCTGATGCATGTGATTGCGGCCAAGGCGGTGGCCTTTCTCGAGGCGCTGCAGCCCGAGTTCAAAACCTATCAGCGCGAGGTCAAGAGCAATGCCCAGCTGATGGCTCGTTGCCTGATCGAGCGCGGCTACAAGATCGTCTCGGGTGGTACCGAGAATCACATGTTCCTCGTTGATCTGATCGACAAGGGCATCACCGGCAAGGATGCCGATGCGGCACTCGACCGCGCCAATATCACCGTCAACAAGAACGCCGTGCCGAACGATCCGCGTTCGCCGTTTGTGACCAGCGGGTTGCGCATGGGCACGCCTGCGGTGACCACGCGCGGCTTCCATGAGCCGGAGATCCGGCAGTTGACTGGCTGGATTGCGGATATTCTCGACAATCTCCAGGACGAGGCGCGGTCAGCACAGATCCGCGGCAAGATCATCGAGCTGTGCGCGCGTTTTCCCGTCTACCAGTAAGCTGCAGGAGGCAGACCGGTTTTGCATTGTCCGTTCTGCAGCCATCCTGAAACCAAGGTCATCGATTCGCGGCTGGCGGGCGAGGGCACACAGGTGCGTCGTCGGCGTGAATGCCTGGGTTGTGCCGAGCGTTTCACGACCTTTGAAACTGCCGAGCTGGTGATGCCACGCGTGATCAAGCGTGACGATACGCGTGAGCCCTTCGATGACGGCAAGCTCCGCAGCGGCATGGTGCGCGCACTGGAGAAGCGCCCGGTCGACAGTGAAGCCGTCGAAGCCGCCCTGGCGCGCGTCACGCACCGCTTGCAGACCATGGGCGAACGGGAAATCGCCTCGCGCCGCATCGGTGAGCTGGTGATGGAGGAGTTGCGCGCGCTGGATGAGGTGGCCTACGTGCGCTATGCCTCGGTCTACCGCAGCTTTCAGGATGTGGAGTCTTTCCAGGAAGAGATCCGCCGCATGCGTGAACTGGGCGACAAGGACCAGCGGCGCGATCAGCTGCCTTTGTTGCCGGATGAATCGTCGTGAGCACGGTTGATCGCATCCATATGGCCCGTGCCATGGTGCTCGCTGCGCGCGGGCTCAACGGCACCTCGCCCAATCCACGCGTCGGCTGCGTCATTGCGCAGGATGCGCTGGTGGTTGGCGAAGGCTGGCACCGGCAGGCCGGTGGACCGCACGCCGAGATATATGCGCTGCAGGCTGCCGGAGAAAAGGCGCACGGTGCGACGGCCTATGTCACCCTCGAGCCCTGTTGCCATCAGGGCCGCACGCCGCCGTGTACAGATGCCTTGCACAAGGCGGGTATCCGGCGCGTGGTGTATGCGGCACAGGATCCCAACCCGCAGGTCAATGGTGGTGGCGGGCAGGCCTTGCGTGCTGCGGGTATGGAGGTCAGCAGCGGCTTGCTGTCCGCCGAGTCAGAGCAGCTGAATGCGGGTTTTTTCATGCGCATGCGTCTTGGCCGGCCGCTGGTACGCTGCAAGATTGCTGCGAGCCTCGATGGTCGTACCGCGCTTGCCGATGGTCGCAGTCAGTGGATCACTGCGGAGCCAGCCCGTCTGGATGTCCAGCGCCTGCGTGCGCAGTCTTCGGCAATTCTGACCGGCATCGGTACGGTGCTGGCTGATGATCCGTTGCTCAACGTGCGCGGCCTGGCAGATGAAGCAGCCCGGCAGCCGCTGCGCGTGGTCCTGGATTCCGGCTTCAGGACACCGCCAGATGCGCGCCTGCTGTCGGTTCCCGGTGCAGTGCTGATCCTCGGCGCGGGCAGTGCGGAAAACAGGACTGCGCTTGAAGCCTGCGGTGCCGGCGTGGAAGTGCTGGCCTGTACCGACGGGCGTGTGCACCTGCAGGCAGTAATGCAGCGGCTTGCCGCGCTGCAGATCAACGAGGTGCTGGTGGAAGCGGGACCGGTGCTCAATGGTGCGCTGCTGGCGGCCGGCCTGGTGGATGAACTGATTGTCTATCAGGCCGCCCATGTGCTGGGTACGACTGCGCGCGGCATGTTCGAGATTCCCGCCCTGCCGGCAATGAGCGAGCGGCCGACCTTCGAGTTGCTGGAAGTGCGGCGTGTAGGCGCAGACCTGCGTCTGCGCTACAAGCCTGCGGTGACAGAAGCGAGGACAGATTGATGTTTACCGGAATCGTGCAGGCGCTGGGCAGTGTCGTGACGACGACCAGCACGCCATCAGGCCGCCGCTGTGAGTTCGCACTGGGGGTGCTGGCCGGACGCCACTTCAATCCCGGCGACAGCATTGCGGTGAACGGCGCCTGCCTCACGGCGGTGACGCTGGATGCAGACCGCTTCGGTGCCGACATTTCAGCCGAGACGCTGCGGGTCACAACCCTGGGCAGCCTGGAGGTCGGCAGCCCCGTCAATCTGGAACCGGCGATGACCCTCAATGACCCGCTGGGCGGGCATCTGGTGACCGGCCATGTGGACGGCATCGGTACGGTAGTGGAACTGCGCCGGGAGGGGGGTACGGCGGTCGTTCGTTTCGCCCTGCCGGAGGCCCTGCGCCGCTATGCCGCCCGGAAAGGTTCGATCTGCATCGATGGCGTCAGCCTGACCGTAAACGACGTCGCGGATGGCTGCGTACTGGTAACTCTGGTGCCCCACACGCTCGGACAAACTATCATGCAGCACTATGCTGTCGGCACACCGGTCAACATCGAGGTTGATCTGGTGGCGCGTTACGTGGAAAGACTGCTGGGAACGGTATGAACCCGATACAGGATTCAAGGCGGGGTGGAGCTGAGCGGCCGCAAGGCGGCTTCAGTCCGATTGCGGACATCATCGACGACATCCGTCAGGGGCGGATGGTGATCATCGTCGACGATGAAGACCGCGAAAACGAGGGCGATATCCTCATGGCCGCCGCCAAGGTGCGCGCGGAAGATATCAACTTCATGGCCCGCTATGGTCGTGGCCTGATCTGCCTGACGCTGACGCGGGCGCGCTGTCAGCAGCTGCGTCTGCCGCTGATGGTCGGTGATACCGATCGAGAGCACGGCACCAACTTCACTATTTCCATCGAAGCTGTGGAAGGCGTCACCACCGGCATCTCGGCGCATGATCGCGCGCGGACGGTGCGGGTTGCCGTCGGCCCGGACTCACGACCGGAAGATCTGCGCCAGCCGGGGCATGTGTTTCCGCTGATGGCCCAGCCGGGTGGTGTGCTGACCCGTGCCGGTCATACTGAAGCAGGTTGTGATCTGGCCCGGCTCGCCGGACTGGAGCCGGCAGCCGTGATCGTCGAGATCCTCAATGAGGATGGCACGATGGCGCGCCGGCCGCAGCTCGAAGACTTTGCGAAGGAGCATGGTCTGCGGATTGGCACGATCGCCGACCTGATCCGTTACCGGCTGAGGCATGAGGAATCGGTCGAGCGTATAGCCGAGCAGCAGGTGCAGACCGAATTCGGCGAATTCCGGATGGTGTGCTACGAAGACCATGTCACGCGTAACGTGCATCTCGTGCTGATCCGCGGTGATCTGAGCCGGCCGGAGCCACCTCTGGTGCGCGTTCACGTGCAGGACACGCTCGGC
>JBIJCV010000154.1:0-4989 GCA_044344525.1 Gammaproteobacteria bacterium
CCAGCAGTTGTGATGCGAGTACGACGCCGAAGACAGCGAGCGGGGAGCAGAGATTCGGGATTTCGAAGCCGTCAGAACCCGTGCTACTCGTCGCTGCACCATTCTTCCATGACCCGTTGAGCATCTGCACGCTCGGCATCGAGTTCCTCATCGGTCAGGTAGATGCGGTCGCCATTCGGACCGGGTTTGTAGAGGCGCTGCGCCTGCGTGTAGTTTGCCACACGATCCTGCGCCTGTTTGCAGGTGGCCGCCCGCTCGGCCAGATCCTTCTCGCGCTGGGTTGCCTCAGTGGCCTCGGCAGCATCCTGCTGATCTTCGCGCAGACTCTCGGCGCCATCCTGGGCTTCGTTGGCTTTCAGGCGGTTCTGCACGGCCGCCTTGTCGGTCCGGCGATAGCGGATCGGCAGGGCCTCTGACGCTATATCCAGCGGCGGCTGATCGCTGTAGTGGGTGACGCCCTGATCGTCGGTCCACTTGTAGACCGTGGCTTGCTGGGCAAGACCCGGCGTCATCATCACGGTCGACGCCAGAACGAGGACGAGCAAGCCGCGGGCAGGGATCAGGCGCTGCATGTTCGGAACCTCTGTGACAGATGTCCGGGCCGTAGCGATACTGCCCGTATGGCCGCGATTATGCCATCAGGCAGGCCGCGGAAAATCTGACGCAGTTCACGCTCAGGTATAGGCGCTCTCACCGTGCGAGTGGGTATCCAGACCTGCCCGCTCCTGGTCTTCGCTGACCCGCAGGCCGATGGTGCTGTTGATGAGGGCAAAGCCGACCACCGAAACCACGCCGGACCAGAGGATCGTGGTGCCGACCGCCCAGAGCTGGGCTGTCAGCTGTGCGGTTATGGAATATTCAGCGGTGGCGTTGGCGACGTAGTCATATACGCCGGTGCCGCCCAGTGCCGGCGCGCAGAACACGGCGGTCAGGAGCGCACCGACGATGCCGCCGATGCCATGCACCCCGAACACATCGAGCGAGTCGTCATAGCCGAAGATCCGCTTGAGCCAGGTCACCGCGATCAGGCAGATCAGGCCGGCAATCAGGCCGATGCAGATCGCGCCCATCGGCCCGACCCAGCCGCAGGCAGGCGTGACGGCCACGAGTCCGGCAACGGCACCGGATGCCGCGCCGAGCACCGTCGGCGTGCCGCGATGGACCCACTCGGCAAAGGACCATGCGAGTGCCGCTGCTGCGGTGGCCAGTATGGTGTTGACGAGTACCTGGGCGGTCAGGCCATTGGCTTCGAGATTGGAGCCTGCGTTGAAACCGAACCAGCCAACCCACAGCAGCGAGGTACCGATCATCACCATCGGCAGATTGTGCGGCGGCATGGCCACTCGCCCGTAGCCGACCCGTTTGCCGATGAACAGGCAGCCGACCAGTCCGGCGATGCCCGCATTGATATGCACGACAGTACCGCCGGCGAAATCCAGCGCGCCTTTCTGAAACAGGAATCCGGCGGTTGCACCGGCAGCCGCGCCGGCTTCAGCATCCGTATAGGCATCCGGGCCGGCCCAGAACCAGACCATGTGCGCGATGGGCAGGTAAGCGAAGGTAAACCAGAAGACCACGAACAACAGCACCGCTGAAAACTTGATGCGTTCGGCAAAGGCACCGACGATCAGACAGGGCGTGATGCAGGCGAAGGTGAGCTGAAAAGCGAAGTAGGCGAACTCGGGGATATACACGCCCTTGGAAAAGGTCGCCGCCACCGACTCAATGGTGATGCCCTGCATGAACAGCCGGTCGAAACCGCCGATGAACGCGCCGCTGCCAGTGAATGCGATGCTGTAACCGTAAATCGCCCACAGCAGTGCGATCAGGCAGAAGGTCATGAAGACCTGCATGAACACCGACAGGACATTCTTCGAACGCACCATGCCGCCATAGAAGAGTGCGAGACCCGGGATGGTCATGAGCACAACCAGAATAGTCGCCAGCAGCACCCAGACGGTATCGCCTTTGTCGGGTACTGGCGTATCCGCGCCGAGCGCACTGCCGGCGGCGAGCATCAGCGGCAACAGCAGCGCTGTGGCAGATGAAACAGCCATCCCGCGCAGGCGGGTGTAGAGGAAATTGTTCTGTATCACGGTCTGCTCTCCTGCTCGATGCTCTGGGATGCGGTTCAGACAGCTTCGCTGCCTGTTTCGCCGGTGCGGATGCGGATGACTTCGTCCAGCTGGGTGACGAAGATCTTGCCGTCGCCGATTTTTCCGGTGCGCGCGACGTTGACGATGGCTTCGATGACCTGTTCGGCGATGTCGTCGGCAACCGCCAGTTCGAGTTTGGTTTTGGGCAGGAAATCGACGACATACTCGGCGCCGCGATAGAGCTCGGTATGTCCGCGCTGCCGGCCGTAGCCCTTCACCTCGGTGACCGTAACGCCGTGTACACCCATGTCCACGACGGCCTGACGTACATCGTCGAGCTTGAATGGCTTGATGATTGCGGTGATGAGTTTCATGGTCATGCGTCCTTGCGTGTCAAGTCATCTGCAGCGGCTGCTTTGCCCTGATTTGCCGCTTGTGCGGTCCCGGTAGGGCTGGCACGATCTCCGCCAGCCGACTTCAGGACTAAGCACGATCCGTGCCAGTTGTGCATAGGCCGCATGGCGCAACGATTTGCGCTTTTTCAGACCGATAGCGCTGCTTCATGCTGGTGCAGCCGGCCATGGTGTCTGGCGCTTTATGGGGCGCTGTTCAGAGGACTTGCTCAATGGATGCGAAATTCATCGAAGATCTGGCCCGCAAGCTGGCGGCAAACGTGCCCGGCAGCCTGCGCGTGATACAGGCTGACCTGGAACGCAACTTTCAGGCCTTGCTGGCCACCAGTTTCGACAAGCTGAACCTCGTCACCCGCGAGGAGTTCGACGTGCAGCGCAAGGTGCTGGAGCGCACCCGCGACAAGCTGGCAGCACTGGAGGCAGAGCTCGAGGCCATCGAGTCACGGCGTACCGGCAGCTGACCAGACGGCTGCGGCGTCATTGCGATGCGCCTTGCCACCACGCTGACGCGCGCCCAGTTCGGACTCAAGGCGCCAGAGGTCCTCGTTGAGGCGCATGTGGGCGGGGGCCTGCCGCAGTTCACCATCATCGGGCTGATCGAAACCGCAGTACGCGAGAGTCGCGACCGGGTGCGGGCGGCGATCAGCCAGTCGGGCCTGGAATTTCCGGCCGGGCGGATTACCGTCAACCTCGCACCGGCTGATCTGCCCAAGGGCGGCAGCGGTTTCGATCTGGCCACCGCGATTGCCATTCTGGCGGCCTCCGGCCAGGTGCGTCAGGACCGTCTGGCCGGCATCGAGTTTCATGGTGAGCTGGCGCTTTCCGGCGCGCTGCGCCGGGTGCCGGGTTTGCTGCCGGCGCTGATGGCGGCTCGTCGCAGCGGCCGGTCTGCCGTGGTACCCGTCGCGGGCGAAGCTGAAGCGGCCCTGCTCGGCGGCGTGGGTATCAGTCTTGCCGGGCAGCTTGTCGATGTGGTGCGTTACCTGAACGGCACGGGGCAGCTGCGAGCAGTGCCTGTTGCGCCGCTGACTGCATCAGTCAGCCCGCTGTATGCCGAGGATCTGGCTGATGTACGCGGCCAGGCGCAGGCGCGTCATGCCCTCGAAGTGGCGGCAGCCGGCGGACACCATCTGTTGTTCACCGGTCCGCCAGGTACCGGCAAGACCATGCTCGCCCGGCGTCTGCCTGGCTTGTTGCCCGAGATGAGTGAAAGCGAGGCGCTGGAGTCGGCCGCTGTGCATTCGCTGGCTGGTGGCATCACCGGCTTCCGGCAGCGGCCGTTTCGCTCGCCGCACCACACCGCGTCAGCTGCGGCGATGGTTGGCGGCGGCGGCAATCCCCGACCCGGCGAGATCTCTCTCGCTCATCACGGCGTGCTGTTTCTCGATGAGCTGCCCGAGTTCTCGCGGCCGGTGCTCGAAGCTTTGCGTGAACCGCTGGGCACCGGTCAGGTGACCATTGCCCGCGCACTGCGCACGGTTGAGTATCCGGCCGCTTTTCAGCTGGTCGCGGCGATGAATCCCTGCCCCTGCGGTTTCGCCGGCGATCAGACTGAGGCGTGTCGCTGCACGCCGGAACAGGTGCGACGCTACCAGATGAAAGTCTCCGGCCCGCTGCTCGACCGCGTTGATCTGGTGGTCAGTGTCAGCCGGGCCGGGCTTCGTGATCCGCTCCCGGCGAATCATCCTGCGGGTGTGGAGAGTTCAGCCGTGGTGCGTAGCCGGGTACTCGCGGCAGTGGCGCGACAACAGGCCCGTGCCGGCCTGCTGAATGCGCGACTCGATGCGGCCGGACTGCGCGATCACTGTCATCTGCAAGCCGATGCCCAGGCGCTGCTCGAGATGGCCGGCAACCGCTTTGCACTCTCGGCCCGGGCGCTCGACAGTGCCCGCCGCGTCGCACGTACCCTGGCTGATCTGAGTGGTGACGAGGTCATCAGCCGCGCACACCTCGCCGAGGCGCTCAGCCTGCGCGCCGACCGTGGCAAAGCCGGCTAAGCGCGGCCGTAGGAGCGGCGGGCCGGTGTAGTGTTCTTTAGCCGGCTTGCCGCGCAGTGGCGGGAGCTTCACGCGCTGCACAGGCACATGGCTGTCGGGGACCTGGTCGAGCAGGTGGCGGATCAGGTTAAGCCGGCCACGGCGCTGGTCGTTGAAGTCCACGGCAAACCACGGCGCATTCCGGCGGTGTGTAGCCCGGAACATCGCATCGCGGGCGCGGCCGTAATCCGCATAGTGCGCTCGCGCCTTGATATCGATGGGTGACAGTTTCCAGCGCTTGAGCGGATCGGTAGCGCGCTCGGCAAATCGTTCTTCCTGGTACTCCTGATCCACGGCCAGCCAGTACTTGTAGAGCAGGACACCGTCATCAACCAGCAGCTTCTCGAACACGGGCACCTGACGCAGAAACTTGCGGTACTCAGCGTCGGTACAGAACCCCATGACCTTTTCCACGCCGGCCCGGTTGTACCAGCTGCGATCGAA
>JBIJCV010000339.1:0-2695 GCA_044344525.1 Gammaproteobacteria bacterium
CCAGGCCCCGTGGTCCTGGGAAAAAATACTTTGCTTTCTGGTGTAGACATGGTCTAGCCTCGCTTTACAAGACTGAATAGCCGAGACCCGTTTTGAGGCGGTGTTATCGGTAAAGCGTTAATACGTATGTGGGGAACAAACGTGAAAAACACCAGATTGTCGATGGTCGCAGGCACCGTAGCCGCGGTGTTCCTGTTTTGTATCGGCAGCGTCCAGGCGATGCCGGTCAGCTACTCAACAACCTACAATGGTTCCATCAATGTGACCACGGGTGGCGGTGCCAATACCGTCTTGCCGGTGCCGGGTTCCGATTTTTACGGGAATACCTTTGCCGCGCCCACTTTGAATTTTGCCTCCCCACCAGCAGCAGCGGCTTACGGTTTCTACGACGATTTCATATTCACGATTCCAGTCGGTGCCGGGTCCAACTCCGTTACATCATCGATCAGCATCCCCGGTGCGCTTGAGATTACCGGTCTGCAGTCGCGGTTGTTTGCACTGCCCCTCGGTTACGTCCCCGGTAGCACGGTGGGCATTGGTTGCCCCGGTGGTTGCGTGGCAGCCTGGGGTACCACGGTTGCCGCTGCCAATGTGACTTACACGGTACTGAATCCCATCACCCTGGGACCCGGCAGCTACGTCCTGCAAATTCGCGGCGATGCCACCGGTGCCTTCGGTGGCAGCTACTCCGGTGTGCTCAACCTCACTGCAGTGCCGGTTCCCGCAGCTCTCTGGTTGTTTGGCAGCGCTGTGGGTGGTCTCGGTTTGCTGAGACGCCGGAATCTTGCTACCTGACGCCTGTTCAAGGGTTACTGATTGATAAAAGCCCCCACTCGCTGGGGGCTTTTTTTTGTTCATCGCTTAACTCCGGAGGTTGGACCTTCGAGTGTTTGACGGACCGCCCACTGGGGCGCAGAGTCGGGATGCAATGAAACCAGAAGAGGGGGACGGGGTTATGAACCGCACTGTTATGAGCCGCACTGGTCGATCTCTGGCCGGCGTGGTACTTGCTGTAGCACTGAGCCTCGCGCTGACCACTCAGGCGATGGCGGCGCTGTATGCCACGGGCAACGGAACCGGCCCTGGCGCAGGACTCAGTGCCCTTTATTCGCTTGATCCGGTCGATGGTACGTCGACCCTGCTATGGAATTTCCAGGGTGTCCATATCTATGCGGGTGGCCTGGCCTATGACGGCACCACAGATACGCTGTATGCCACGGGGGCCGAGGATTCAAGCACCGGTACCAGCAGGCTCTTCACCATTGATCGTCATACCGGCGCAATCACGTCGTTTGGTGGCCTGAGTAGCAATATCAATATTTCGTCCGGTGGCCTGGCCATCAATCCTGTCACCGGTGTCATGTATGCCACCGGGAATTGGGGTGAAAACAACGTCGCGCACCAGAGCACCGCGCTACTCACCATCGACAAGACCACCGGCGCGGCCACCCTGGTGGGCTATGCGGGCGGAAATTGCTGTACCGGTGACTTCGGCATCATGCTGAACGGCATTGGTTTTCGAAGCGACGGGACGCTGTTTGCTAACGGCTGGGGCCTGGCGGGTCCGTCCTATCCGGATTCGAGTACGTCGCACCTCTACACCGTGGATCTCGCCACCGGCGCCAGCAATGAGATCGGTCCCAGTGGCGTCACATTGGGACGCTCACTAAAGTACAGCGGACTGGCATTTGCCGCAGACGGTACGCTGTTGAGCGTGGGTTCTCTGGATGCCGCATCCGGCGCGCTCTACTCGCTCGACACCACCACGGGTGCGGCAACCTCGCTGAGCGGAACGGGGCTGCCCTATGGGACAGGGCCGATCCATTTTGGTGTGGATGGCGGCCTGGTCTTCGCGGCCGCTGTGCCGTTGCCCGCTACCGTCTGGCTCCTCGCTACGGGCCTCGCTGGCCTGGGCGGTCGTCGCGTCCTGCGGAGGAAGATCAGCGTCTAGGACTCCAGAATCCTCAGGCATCCTTTCTGTCTGTCCCGTAGTCAGGCGACAATGTGCGGCGCCAGCTGTCTTCTGGCACTGGCGGTTGGACTTTCATGAACGCATTGGACAAGGGCGCTGGAAATCATTCCCTGCACACTGAACCCGTGCACAGCACCTTGCTGCGGCTGCATGCCGCCGCCGGCGGCGACTGGAAGAAGTTCATCGGCATTACGCCACGTTATCTGGCGGGTCTCGTCACCGGTCGGAAGATGCACGAGACCATCACGCCACAGGTGGCCCGCGACATCTACATGCCGGTCTCGCCGGAAAAGGGCGAGTTTCTCTACATCACAGCCCGGGCCATCGGTGCCCGCAACGTCATCGAGTTCGGTACCTCCTTCGGGATATCGACGATCTATCTGGCGGCGGCGGTCAAGGATAACGGCGGAGGGCGGGTAATCGGCACCGAGATCGAACCGGGAAAACACGCCCAGGCTGTGGCGAATCTTGCAGCGGCGGGTCTGGATGCGGTAACGGAGATCCGGCTTGGCGACGCGATGCAAACCCTGCGCGATCCTGGTGGTCCGATAGACCTGGTGTTCATGGATGGCTGGAAGGCCATGTACCTGCCACTGCTGAAGCAACTGCAACCTGCTCTGCGGCCCGGTGCAATCATTCTGGCGGACAACATCCTGAGTTTCAGGTCGAATCTGCTCGACTTCCTCGACTATCTGCACTCTGGTCGCAACGGCTTCCATTCCG
>JBIJCV010000155.1:0-4957 GCA_044344525.1 Gammaproteobacteria bacterium
GCTTGAGTTCGGTCAGCAGCGCCTGGATCCGTTCATCGCTGATCTTGCGCAAGGGCGTACCGGCATCGCGCAGCGCCTGGTCGAGCAGCCGACGGCCCAGATCCTGGGCTTCGCCCTGGCGCAGGTTCTTGAGGTATTGCCTGACTGCCGCGCGGGCCTTGGCGCTGACTACAAAATTGACCCAGCTGGGGTTCGGCCGGGCAGATTTTGCCGTGATGATCTCGACGGTCTGGCCGTTTTCGATCGGGGTACGCAATGGAACCAGCCGCCGATCGATCTTGGCTGCAACACACCGATTGCCCACATCCGTGTGCACGGCATACGCGAAGTCCACGCAGGTTGCGCCGCGCGGCAGACGCATGATCTCGCCCTTGGGCGTGAACACATAAACGGCATCGGGGAACAGGTCGACCTTGACGTGTTCCATGAACTCCTCGGAATTGGCCGCGGACTGCATCTCGCTGATGCTGGCCAGCCATTCCCTGGCACGTGCCTGCGGTGGCGGCACTTCCTGGTCGTCCTCCTTGTAGTGCCAGTGCGCCGCAATGCCGGTTTCTGCAACCCGTGCCATCTCGGTGGTCCGTATCTGCACTTCGATCGGTATGCCATTCGGGCCGAACAGGCTGGTGTGCAGGGACTGATAGCCGTTGATGCGCGGAATCGCGATGTAATCCTTGAACCGTCCGGGCATCGGCTTGTAGAGCTGGTGCACGACGCCCAGCACCCGGTAGCACGCGTCCACTGAATCAACGATCACGCGAAAGCCGAACACATCGGCGATATCGGCCATCGAACGTTTCTTGGTCTCCATCTTCCGGTAGATGCTGTAGAGATGCTTCTTGCGCCCCGTAACGGTCGCATTCATTCCGGTATCGCGCAGCGCCTGATTGAGTTTCTCGGCAATGTTCTTCACGAACTGACGCTGGTTGCCTTCGGCCTTGCGCACCGCCTTGTCCAGCACCCGGTAACGGAACGGGTGTGCGTGACGGAAGCCGAGGTCCTCGAGCTCCGTCTTGAGCGAGTTCATGCCCAGGCGGTTGGCGATCGGCGCATAGATCTCGAGGGTTTCGCGCGCGATACGGCCCTGCTTGTCCAGCGGCATGGAGTCCAGGGTCTGCATGTTGTGCAGGCGGTCGGCGAGTTTGACCAGGATCACCCGGATGTCCTGCACCATCGCGAGCATCATCTTGCGGAAGCTTTCGACCTGCAGTTCGCTGCGGCTGTTGAAATTCAGTTTCTCCAGCTTGCTGACACCGTCCACCAGCGAGGCGATCTCGGTACCGAAGAGCTCGGCGATTTCATCTTTGGCCGTCGGCGTGTCTTCGATGACGTCGTGCAGAAGCGCCGCAGCGATGCTCGGGTAGTCCAGATGCAGGTCCGCGAGGATCCCGGCAACAGCCAGCGGATGGGTGATGTAGGCATCGCCGGAGTGCCGCTTTTGCCCTTCATGGCGGCTGGCGCTGAAGGCATGTGCTTCGGTGATCAGCTTGAGTTGCTGGCGCGACAGATAGGCAGTCTTGGCCAGCAGACCGGCCAGTCCGCTGGTGCGGCGTTTCAGCGGCAGGTGATTGAGGATGGAAGCGGCGTAGTCCATGGCAGGGATTCTAGCCCCCTCCTTGCCGGAGGGGGCGGGGCCTCAGCCGCAATTAACGGAAATCCCGTCTCAGTCCGGTAGATCGTCATCCAGCTGGTCCAGCCGCAGCGGAACCTCGGTATGGGCCATCGCGGCCTGTTCACGCGCCATGCGGTCTTCCGGCGTCTGGTCTGCTTCAGCGAGCAGCTCCCGGGTTACCAGCCCTTCAGCGATCTCGCGCAGCGCGATGACCGTGGGTTTGTCGTTTTCGCGTTCGACCAGCGGCTCGGCGCCGTTCGCAATGCGGCGGGCGCGCTTGGCGGCCACCAGCACCAGCTCAAACAGATTGGAGACATTCTGCAGGCTGTCTTCGACGGTAATCCGGGCCATGGTGTGTTCCTGTCAATGATTGCGAGCGGGTAGCGGGACCGGGACTCTAGACTTCAGGCCAGCTGCGCCGCAATCGCTTATGCAAACTTGGTCTAAGTGTGCGGCGGAAATCGCTCAGTGACTGATGATTGCTTTGGCCTCTGCAGCGCGGTCGGCCGAGCGCACCGACAAGTGATCGCCACGGCCCTGAATGATGGCGTTCAGTTGATCGCTGGCCTGACGCTGGTCACGGTTGATCACGACATAGTCAAACTCGTGCCAGTGCGACATGTCGTCGAGGGCCTGGCTGAGACGCCGCTGGATCACCTCTTCCGAATCTGTCGCCCGGTTGCGCAGGCGCCGTTCGAGTTCCGTCACGCTGGGCGGCATGATGAAGATCGAGCAGCAGTGCGGCGCGTTCTTGCGGATCTGCTGCGCGCCCTGCCAGTCGATTTCGAGCAGCACATTCCGGCCGCTGGCCAGCACCGCGTTGACCTGGGTACGACTGGTGCCATAGAGGTTGCCGAACACGCGTGCATGCTCGAGAAATTCATCGGCGGCGACCATTGCCTCGAAGCGGGCCTCGTCGACGAAGCAATAATCGACTTCCGGTACTTCGCCTGGTCGTGGCTTGCGCGTGGTAAAGGAAACAGAGAAGCAGAGCTCCGGATCGCGCGCCATCAAGGCCTTGACCAGCGTGGTCTTGCCGGCACCGGAGGGCGCGGAGAGCACGAACAGCGTGCCGGTTTTTGGCGTGCTGCCTGTTGTTTGTGGCGATTCCAGTACAGGCATCAGCTTTACTCGACGTTCTGAACCTGCTCGCGAATCTGCTCGATCAGCACCTTGATGTCCACGGCCAGACGCGTGGTTTCTGCATCGGCCGACTTGGAACCCAGCGTGTTGGCCTCACGATTGAATTCCTGGATCAGGAAATCGAGACGGCGTCCCACCGGTATCCCGGAGCGCAGATTGCCGCGGAACTCGGCGATATGGGCGGTGAGGCGGTCCAGTTCTTCGCTGACATCGAGCTTTTGCGCGAGCAGGGCGATCTCCTGTTCCAGGCGTTCGCTGTCGACCTGGAGGCCTAGTGATGCGATCCGCTCGGCCAGTCGTTCACGGATGCGCGCGAGCACGGTGGGCAGGCGACCGATAACAGTTGCGACGCAGGTCTCGATCTCCGTGAGCCGCCGCTCGAACATCTCCTCGATGCGTGCGCCTTCGCGCCCGCGGGCGGCATCGAGATCCCCCAGAGCGGACTCGAATCCGGCCAGTGCCAGCGGCAGCAGTGCGGAAAGATCCTGTTCTTCCTGCTCCAGAACCCCCGGCCAGCGCAGCAATTCCAGCGGATTCAGTGCGGCAGGATTGTGCATCTCGCCGGCAATCGTCTGTGCGTGGCCGATGATCTGGCGCGCCAGGGTCAGGTTGAGCTGGCTGGTCGCCGGTTGTCCCTGCGCACTGCGCAGGCTGAGGCTGGCCTCGACGCGGCCGCGTCCCAGACGCGCAGCCGCCAGCTGCCGTACTTCGTTCTCGATCGGCCGGAACAGTTCCGGCAGCCTGAGCTGGACTTCAAGATACCGGTTGTTCACCGAGCGCAGCTCCCAGAGCAAAACCCCCTGCGGAGTGCCCGACTCGGCCTGTGCGAAACCCGTCATGCTGCGGATCAAGTGCTGAACTCCCGGTAAATATGCGGCCACACGCCTGCAGTTATGGCAAAGATTGTGTGCATCGCCATGGGGCGACGCATAGACTGTCGTGCGCGGCGGTACATTGTAGTTCCGCATCCCCGTTTTTTTATACACATGGGCTTTTCCGGGTGAGGTCGCCTTGCGAGTCGAGTATGCAGATCTGAGCCTGATCGGTGATCGGGAAGAAAATCAGGACCGGGTTCTGGTCATTGCAGGAGAGAAGTCGGTATTGCTCATCGCCATCGACGGCATGGGTGGCCACGCCGACGGGGCCGGTGCTGCACAGCTGGCTGTCGAGACCATCAGGGATGCCTTCAACCGCATCCATCACCCGGTCTTTGACCCGATCGGTTTCATGCATCTGGCCATCGGGCGGGCGCACGCCAACCTGGTTCTGCTGGGCGCAAGCCTGCCCATGGAAGCCCGCCCGCGTGCCACCTGTGCGCTCTGTCTGGTGCAGGACGGGGCGGCTTTTTTTGCCCATGTTGGCGATAGCCGTGTCTATCACCTCCGTGCGGGCAAGGTTCGCGAGCGCACCCGCGACCATAGTCATGTGGAGCTCCTGCTTCAGGATGGCGTCATCACCGAGGCTGATATTGCCGCTCACCCGATGCGCAACTATGTGGAGTGCTGTCTGGGCGGCGATACCTTGCTGCCGGGTATGACCATCACGCGTAACAAGCGCCTTGAGCACGGCGATATCCTGCTGGCCTGCTCCGATGGGCTATGGTCCGGGCTGGGAGATGAGCGGCTCGCGAGTCTCGGTGCGGATAGCGAGACCCTTGCGACCGGTCTGCGCCGCATCGGCGAGCAGGCGGTGCGTATCAGCAGTCCGCACAGCGACAATACCTCGGCGGTCGCGCTGCGGTTTCTGGATTGATCTGACCGCCGGTTCGCGGCACACAAGGATTGGATTGCATGGCTGAGAGTACTGTTTCGCCGCGGCCGAGCGGGCGTCTGGCAAACCAGATGCGTCAGGTAGGCTTCGCCACCGGTTACACGCGCCATGCCGAGGGTTCGGTACTGGCGAGTTTCGGCGAAACCCGTGTGCTGTGTACCGCCAGTGTCGAATCCGGTGTGCCGGCGTTTCTGCGTAATTCGGGGCGCGGCTGGATTACTGCCGAGTACGGCATGCTGCCGCGCTCGACGCACAGTCGCATGCGCCGTGAATCAGCCCAGGGCAAGCAGAGCGGCAGAACCCTGGAGATCCAGCGACTCATCGGCCGCTCGCTGCGCGCCGCTGCCAATCTTGAAGCGCTGGGTGAGCGGACGATCACCCTCGACTGCGATGTGCTGCAGGCCGATGGCGGTACGCGGACCGCGGCCATTT
>JBIJCV010000006.1:0-16524 GCA_044344525.1 Gammaproteobacteria bacterium
TAGAGCCGACCGATCGAATGCAGCAAACCGGCCAGCATTGCCTCATCGGGCTGCCGACCGAACGCCTGTTTGGCAACTGCATAGCAGATCGAAGCGACTTCATTGCTGGTTGCCCAGATCTGTTCGAGATCCGTACGGATCGCACCCAGCGCTTCGTTGCGGCTCAGCTGGCGCAGGGCAAAGGCAGTCGAAACCGTACGCACATGATTGAAGCCAAGCCGGTTGACCGCATTGTTGAGACTTGCAACCGGGGAGCCGGCGGGATTCATGGCGGCGGAATTGGCCATCTGCATGAGCCTGGCGCTCAGCACCGGCTCGGAACCGATGATGCTGACGATATCCTTGACGGTGGTCCGGTCGCTGATCAGCGCGATCTGCAGGCGACGCACGACCTCCGGAAATGCCGGCAGATCGAGCTCCGGCCGCAGATTCGCTGCCAGTTCCTGAACAAACTGAAATGCCTTTGAATTAACGGTCATGGAAGCCGCTCTGTGTACCAAACCCCACCGCAAGTATGCGCAGGGAAGGACTTCGATGGCATGAACACCGTCGCGTTTTTGCGCAGCCGGTTCAGGACGGCAGGGCCACCAGCAGCAGCAGGGGCAGCGTGGCGAAAGACGCCAGCGTCGAGATCACGATTGCGCCGGCGATCTCGTCCGGATGCCGGTCGTAGCGGGCGGCGAGCAGATAATTGAATACCGCAACCGGCATCGCGCTCTCGATCAGCACCACACCGCGCTTGGTGCCTTCAAGCCCGAACAGCCACACGATCCCCAGGCCAACCGCCAGTCCAAGCCCGAGTCGCGCGAATGCCAGTGTGGCGGCCACCGGCAGGCGTTTTACGGTAAAACTGCCCAGCGCGTAACCCAGCGCAACCAGCATCAGCGGGATCGCCATGCCAGCCAGCAACTGCACCGTATTGCCCAGCCATGCGGGCAGTACCGTGTCTGTAGCCAGCAGCGTAACGCCCAGCACAGCGGCATAGTTCACCGGTGTGGTCAGCAGCGTGCGCCAGACCGGCTGCCGCCCCTGAAAGAGCGGCCCGACCAGAAACTGGGCGACCGAGCCCACCAGATAAAAGCCGATACCCAGGCCCAGCCCTTTGGGACCGAAGGCAAACAGGCACAGCGGCAGACCGAGGTTGCCTGCATTGCCGAAAGCCACCGGTGGCAGGTAACTGCGCAGCGGCTGGCCCAGCGTGCGCAGCACCATGGTGCCCACAGCGGCACAGACGATCAGCGCCAGCAGCGCATAGCCGATCATCGACATGAACAGCGGTACATCGGTGCCGAGCCCGGTCGTGCCCTGGAGGATCAGGCAGGGCACGCCGACATTCATCACGATGCCGGTCACGAACTCACGGTCGAAGGGCAAGGCGAGTCGCGCCCAGCCATAACCGAGCAGGGCGACGATGAATACCGGGGCAAGAATCGGGATCAGCTGGCTGTACATTGGGTCTGCATGCTAGCCGAACGCGCGCTCCGGTATGCTTGCCCGGACCGCCGGTCGGTCTACGGGCTGATTTTCCAGCTCAGTGACAATACAGTGACAACTCGAAAAGGCTAGCCGAATGAAGAGTAAAGCCATAATAATCAATACCTTGGACGGCCACAAGCTGAGCGGCTACATGGCCAGGCCAGAAGCGACGCCCAGAGCCGGCGTGATCGTCCTGCAGGAGATTTTTGGCGTCACCGCCCATATCCGCCGGGTCGCTGACAGCTTCGCTGCCGAAGGCTATCTGGCCATTGCCCCCGCCCTTTTTGACCGCCTGGAAAGCGGCATCGAGCTGGAATATTCAGCGGTCCAGGCCGGCCTCGATCTGATGCAGAAACTCAAACTCGACGATGTGGTGCAGGACGTGGGGGCCACGGTGGCGGTGCTGCGAGGTGAGCTTGCCACGATACCCGGCGCCGGCCACAAGGTCGGCGCGACGGGCTACTGCTGGGGCGGCGCAATCGCCGATCTCGCCGCCTGCCGCACGGATATCGATGCAGCGGTCTCGTACTACGGCCGCGCCACCGTCGGCTGGCTGAACGAGCAGCCGCGCTGCCCGGTGCTCTACCACTTCGGTGCACTGGATCCACTGATCCCGCCGGAGCTCGTCCAGCAGATCACCGCGGGGCGGCCAGGCCAGACCGTGCATGTTTACGCCGAGGCCGGTCATGGCTTCAACTGCGATGAGCGACATGAATTTCATGCCGCCAGTGCCGGACTGGCGCGGCAACGCACCCTCGAATTCTTCAGCCGTCATCTGGGCTGAACAACCATTCTGACCGGAGGTCACCCATGTCTGATACATCGAAACCGAAGTCTGCAACCGGCCTCGACCGCCGTCAGGTGCTGTCGGCTGCGGCAGGACTCGCTGCCACACTCGGCATCAGCGCCAGCGCGATATCTCCAGCGCTGGCTGCGGCAAAGTCACGGCGCAACCCGCTCACCGGACCCTTCGACAGCTTCCGTGACTACATCAGGGCGCTGGATGAACACGGGCTGCTGCTGCGGGTACCGCGTCTCGATCAGGACCAGTACGAACTGACCGCCCTCACCTACCGCCTGATCGACGAGTTTGGCTGGTATGGCGCGCCGGCCGTACTGGTTGAGGAGATCAAACAGGATGGCCGCTGGATGAAGGGACCGGTGATCACCAATCACCAGGGTCACTGGGACACCGAAGCGATCATCTGGGGCAAGCAGCCGGTAGCGGGAAATGGCCCGGAGACCTATCGGCAGATGCTGGGCTCCCTTTACCAGTTGATCGACAGTGCCAACGGCAAACTGCCGCAAATCCCGACCAATCCGGTGGCGCGCGACAGGGCGCCGGTCAAGGAGATCGTGCTCCGCGGCGATGAAATCAATCTGCTCGATTTTGCGTTCATCAAGTCCAACCCTGCTGATTCAGCTCGCTACGTGAACACCGGTTCGGTGTTCACCGAAGACGCCGATCTGGGCATGAACTTCGGAACCTACCGCTGCGAGATCCAGGGACCGCAGCGCATCGGCCTCAACTCGGAACCGGGACAAACCGGTTGGAAGATGCTGATGAAGAAGATTGAGCGCGGGGAAAAGACCTGTCCGGTCTCAATCGTCGTCGGCCAGGACCCGATCGCATGGTTCATCAGTTCTTCGCTGATCTCCAAGGGCGGTGCTGACGAACTGGCCATCGCCGGCGGACTGCGTGGCCGCGCCGTCGATGTCATCAAGTCGGAGACCAACGACATGCTCATTCCGGCCAACGCCGAGATGGTGATCGAAGGCGAGGTACTGCTCGACCAGATGGCGCCTGAAGGTCCGTTCGGCGAGATGTATGGCTATCTCGGCCTGCGGAAGGAGCAGAACTTCGTCATGCAGGTCACCTGCGTGACGGCGAGAAAGAATCCGTGGATGCTGAACCAGTTCACCGGCGCCACCCGCGGTTTCTGCACAGCACCACTGGAGGCCTTCTCCTTCTATCGGCTGAAAAAGCTGATCCCCAATGCAGTGGCCTTTCACTCGCCTGTCGAGTGGACCGGCATCGGTTTTCTCAGCATCGACAAGACCGCACCGGGGCAAGGACTGGAGGTCGGCAAGAAGCTTGCGACCCTCGTGCCGATCACCAAGACACTGATCGTCGTCGACAAGGATGTGGATATTCTCAATCGCACTGAAGTCATGCAGGCCGTCGGCGCGCGCTGGCAGCCGTATCCGGCGGCGGAGATCATCAAGGAAGCGCGCGGCATGCCACTTGATCCGAGCGCACCGAAACGCCCGATGAGCAGCAAGATCGTCATCGATGCCACCCGGCAGTGGCCGGAGGAAGGTGGCCCTGCGGTCTATCCCGAGCGCAACCGCGACCTGCTGAACAAGCTGGCACCCGAGGCGAAGAAGTTGGTGGATGCGCGCTGGGAGGAATACATGCGTGGCTGGAAGCCGTAGGAGCGCCTTCAGACGGGATTACTAATTGCAATCAAAGATTCGCGCCTGAAGGCGCTCCTACGGCCGCTCCTGTTACTCATCGACAACGGTATTGGCCAGCACACCGATACCGTCGATTTCCACTTCGATCCGGTCACCGGCTTTCAGCCAGCGCGGCGGCTTGCGTGCGAAGCCCACACCGCTCGGTGTACCGGTGGCGATGATGTCGCCCGGATTGAGCTGACAGAAGCCCGAGCAATACGCGACGATCTGCGCCACGCCAAAACACAGATCGCTGAGCGGCGCCGACTGCAGAACTTCGGCATTCACGCGAGTCTGCAGCCTGGCTTGTGACAGGTCCGGCATCTCATCAGTCGTCACCAGCCAGGGGCCGCAACTGCCACTGGCCGGAAAGTTCTTGCCAGGACTGAACTGGGTGGTGTGGTTCTGCCAGTCGCGCACAGATCCGTCGAAAAAGCAGGTGTAGCCGGCAACATGTGCGAGAGCGTCGGCCTCGCTGAGGTAGCGTGCCGTGCGCCCGATCACCACCGCGAGTTCGCCTTCATAGTCGTATTCGGTCGAGATGCGCGGCCTCACCACCGGCCGGCCGTGACCCACCATCGTGTCGTTGAAGCGCGTGAACAGCGACGGATAAGCCGGCCGCTTGCGGCCCATCTCATGTATGTGTTCGAGATAGTTCACGCCGATACAGATGATGCGGGCCGGATCCGGGATCGGCATCGCGAACTGCAGCAGGTTGATATCCAGCGGCGCCGAGTCCTGCACAGCGATAGCCAGTTCGCCGAGAGCGCCGGCCGCCAGCACCGATTTCAGATCCGGGAATCGCGCTTGAAACGCAGGTGGTGCTGGCCGGACCCCGGCAGCAGAAACCACGCCGTAACACGGCTGCTGTCGAAAATGGAAACTGGCGACGCGCATCCTGCGAAATCAGGCGGTACCGCCCGGCGGCTGCGCCGGCGACTGGAACCACTGCTCACGCGGGACGATTTTCGGCGTCTCCGGGTCGCCCTCGTAGGCGGGCGTCATGATCTGCACACCGTACTCATTGAATACGTCGAGGACGTTCTGGTGCAGATTGGAGTACGCGAGCACCAGCGCCTTGGCCTCGGCCTTGTAAACATTCAACTGATACACCACCGCAAAGTCGCCGAGCTGGCGTTGCAGAACGAAGGGCGGCGGTTCCGTCATGAGCCCCGGCGTGCGACTTGCCGCCTCAAGCAGCATCGCATGCACCTGGCGCCAGGGCACTTCGTAGCCGATGCCGACCTCGGTCTGCAGTATCAACCCATGCTCTCGCGACAGCGCACTGTAGTTGATGACATTCGTGCCGAGCAGCGTGCCGTTGGGAATCGTCACTTCCTCGTTGCGCACGGTGCGCAACCGGATCGTCAGCAGCCGGATCTGGCTGACCGTTCCCGTCACGTCACCCACCTTGATCATGTCGCCCACCCGCAGCACGCGGCCGAAGGTGGTGATGTAGCCGGCGATGACGTTGGAAACGGAGGACGAAGCGCCCAGCGACAGCACCAGGCCGGCAAACACCGAGAGCCCCTGCAGCGCTTCGGATCCGGCGCCTGGCAGGTACGGGTAAGCCATCACCAGCGCGATGCCGATCACGAATACGCGCGCGATCTTGTAGGTGGCGATGGACCACTCGCGCTCGAAGCCCGGCAGGCTGAGGGTGCCGCGCTCGAGGGCGCCGAAGTACAGCCGCATCATGCGCAGCGCGAAGCGGGCCACCACAAACAGCATCACCAGGAACAGCAGCTTGGGGATGTAATTGGCGATGCCGACGGCGATAGTGGCAAGAGGGTCGAGCAGCAGGCCCGCCAGGTCGTCGCTCAGCCAGCGCGTCCACGGGAACTGGCCGAGAACGATCTCGAACCAGATGAAGAACGGTATGGCGATGACGACAATACGCATGGTGACGATCGACCCACGCATGGCGCTCAATAATGGTGCGATGCGCAGCGCGTCGCCAACCTTGCCGTGCGCGGCCTGAACCAGCACGCCATAGCGACGCTCCAGCAGCGCGTCCAACCGGCGGAACAGTACAAGGATCAGCCAGCCCACCACCGCCAACGCTGCGGTGGCAGCCACGCTGACCAACGCGCTGCGGATCAAGCGGTCCGGGCTGCGCTCGGCGCGATAGCGGGTAATCGCCTCAGCAAACTGCGTCTTGTGCGCGTTTGCCACCAAGACCGGCGATGCGCCTTCCCGCTGCGCATCCCCGGCGGTTACCAGCATGATCAGCTGCGTGCCGGCGCGAATCTCCAGTCCCTCATTCCCGGGCCCGGGCGCGACGCCGATCGAGTCCACCGCTATGCCGGGGTTGTCGGCGATGTCCTTGAGTCGCTGCGCTATGGCTGCCGCACGGTCCGCAGGCTGGCGTGACGAGATACCGCCCACCGACAGCAAAGTGCGACCATCCATGCGCACCGGGGCGGTGGCTGCCTCGGCCGCGACTTCTGCGCCTTCAGGACCATCGGCCGCCTGGGCGCGAGTGCAGCCCGCCAGTCCCATGGTGGCCAGCACGACCAGTACGCACCTGACAATGTATTGCTGCATGCCTGAATACTACCGGGAAGTGAGGCTAGCCACTTCCCAGTTGCGTACTTTGACCCGGGCGGCGTCGAAAATCCGCTCGTAGTTGCCCTTGAGGACTTTTTGTCTTGCCTCGGGCGTCAGCAATTTCCAGAGCGGATCGTACTGGCGATACACGCGCAGGTACGTGGTCTGATCCGGCGGCGCCACCTCATCGGTGCCGAACAGGAAGCGGTCCGGATAGCGATTGATGATGTCGGCAGCCCGCTGCGTGGACTCCGGTGTGGCAACGATGTACTTCGCCACCTCGTTCCAGGAAATGTCGAAGTACAGGTGATGCAGCACGGGACTCCCGAGTATCTGTTCGATGATCCCCACCTGGTTGATCGGGCGCTCGGCGGACGACGCACTGGCCTCCGACTGGATGGGGTGAACGACGCGGCCCATGCCCACGTGGGCCCAGATGACCGTCGCCTCGGGATGCCGCAGCAGGAGCGCCTTCATCTGCTCCAGGTACACCGGCATCGCCCCCTGTTTCGCAAAGGGCATGTCGATGTCGTTGTGAATGAGGACCACGAGTCCGGCTTCGGCGGCCAGCTCGAAGATCCGGTCCAGGGCTTTGTTGGCCAGGCTGGGCTCACCGCCCGCCACCTTGGCCGAGACGAACTCTTTGTGAATGGTGAACTCGCCGATGCCCGAGAACACGCCGGGGAAGGTCCGCAGCACCCGCCGGATGTGGTCAGCCGCGTACATGTCGGCCGGGTTGAAGCCCGTGATCATCGGATCAAAACGGGCCTGATCTTTCCTGGAGAGGGATTTGTACGCGGTGGCAATCCAGGCGTCGGTGAAGGAGTAGTAATAGAGAGGCGCATCGGACTGCAGGTAGTAGGTGGGCGCAAACTCCCCGGAGTTCTCGTAGGACCACATCTGCTGTAGCGGGATGCCGAAGAGCGCCACGCGCCCCACCGTATCACCCATGATCTCCACGAACTTGCGGATGTCCGTGCCTTCCTGGATGTAATTGGTCAAGTGGAAGTGGGAATCGTTGAGCTCGTAAGCGGGTTCCGCCGCCATCGCTCGACCGGAAACGCCAGCGAAGGCCACGCAGGCCGCGACGAGAATTATTTTTTCTATGCTGCCCCTCATATCCCTGATCTCCCAGCAGCTGCTGGATGGACGTCGTATGATTTGAATATCGCACAAGTCGGGCGCAGCAACCATAAGCCGGCATGACGGTGCTGCGGATGATCCGTTGATGCCTTTGGGGGACTGCTGATGGAAACTGGCTCACTGATACTCGACTTTCTGCGCAACAACCCGGTGTTCACTTTGTTCGCCGTGCTCGGTTGCGGCTATCTGGTGGGCCGGCTGCGGATTGGGCCCATTTCGCTAGGCCCGGTCGCTGGAGCGTTGCTCGTGTCGCTGGTGCTCGGGCAATACGACTTCAAGATCACCCCGGGTGCCCAGTCTGTCGGCTTTGCGCTGTTCATCTTTGCGGTCGGCTACCAGGCTGGTCCACGCTTTTTCGAGGTACTCAGAACCCAGGGCCTGCAGTACCTGCTGCTGGCTTTGTTCGTGGGTGCAGTGGGCGTGTTGATCTCGATCGCGGCCGGGAAACTGCTGGGCCTCCCCTTCGGCGGTACGGCGGGCCTTCTCGCCGGTGCCATGACCACAACCCCGACCCTCGCCGCCGCCCAGGAAGCCGTTCGTTCCGGCATCGTGGCCCTACCGGACGGGGTCACGGCGGACAGCGTGCTCGCCACGATTGCCTCGAGCTATGCGATCACCTATGTCGTCGGGCTGCTCGGCATCATCGCGACGGTGCGCCTGCTGCCGCGCCTGGTCGGCATCGACCTGGCCGCGGAAGCCGCAAAAATGGAAGAAGCGGAAAAAGAGGAGGCCGGCGGGCAACTGCAGGCGCGCGCCTACCGGGTGACCGATCCCGAGGCCTGCAAGCCGGCGATCAGTGACATCCGCAGCCGTATGTGGGATTCGTTTGCGGTCGCGAGGCTGCGACGTAACGGCCAGTGGGTCCGACTGGCTGACGATGAGCACCTCCAGCCAGGTGATGAGATCCATGCCTATGGCGATGCCAATTTCTTCCGCGGCGGCATTGAACGGCTCGGGGAAGAAATCACGATTTCCCCGGAGATCGAGTTGACGGCGGCGTACACGCACGTGGTCGTTGCGCGCAAAGGCGCTGTCGGCAAGACGCTGGCGGAACTCAACCTCGCGCGCCAGCATGGACTGGTGATTGCCGAAGTGCGCCGGGATGGTTTGCTGCTGCCGCTCAGCCCGCAGCTGCGCCTGCAGCGCAGCGACGTTTTGAGTGTGGTGGGGCCAAAAGCCGCCATCAAGGAACTGGGGGGCGTCCTCGGCCCGGTGGAGTCCGACATCGCCCAGACCGACATGACGACCTTCGCGTTCGGCATCGCTCTGGGTGCCGCGATCGGCGTCCTCGCGATCAACGTGGGCGGCGTGCCGCTAGGAGTGGGCCTGGCCGGCGGTTTGCTGGCATCGGGAATCCTGGTCGGCTGGCTCAACGCCACGCGACCGACCTTCGGCAAGTTTCCGGAGGCCGCCCGCTGGATCCTGATGGAGTTCGGCCTGATGATCTTCATCGTTGGCGTCGGGCTGCAGGCGGGCGGGCAGATCGTCCAGACCTTCGCGACGGCCGGTCCCGCGCTGATTCTCGCCTCACTCTTTGTCGTCGCTACGCCGGTGCTGCTCGGCTACGCATTCGGCCGCAAGGTACTGCGCCTGCCGCCCGTGCTGCTCATCGGAGCGCTTACAGGTGCCATGACCAGTGCCGCCGCGATGAGCCTGGTGAACACGGAAGCCAACAGCACCATCCCGGCGCTCGGCTATACGGGAACCTACGCGTTCGCCAATGTGATCCTGACTGTGGCCGGCACCCTGATCATGTTCGTCTGACCCGGCGCGGGGGCCTGCTCAGGTCTACCGCAGACTGCCGACGAGTTCGGCGATACCGGTCCACATGACCTGGATGCCAATGCAGAAGAGCAGGAAGGCCGACAGGCGGGCGACAATGTTGGTGCCCGTCGGGCCGATCGCCAGCGCGATCCGGCCCGAGGACCGGTACAGCAGGTAAATAAGCAGACAGATGAGCGTGGAAGTCACCAGCGCCTGCATACCGAAGACCAGCAGATTATCAGCGCCGACGCCCCCGCCCCCGGTGCCAAGTGCAATGGCTACTGCGATCGTTCCCGGGCCGGTAGTCATCGGCATGGTCAGCGGATAGAAAGCGAGATGGCTGGCGTCGCGGGCATCCGCCTCCTCGAGGACCGCACCTCGTGCGGCGTTGTCGTCCTCGGCATTCAGGAGCTTCCACGCCGCCAGTGCGATGATGATGCCGCCCGCCAGGCGCAGTACCGGCATCTCGATACCGAAGATCCGCAGCACGAAGGCACCGATCAGCATGGAGAGGTTCAGCGTGATGAAGCTGTAGGTCGCCACCTGGCGCGCCAGCCGGCTGCGGGCCCTCTGCTCCATACCGCGGGTGGCAGCCAGGAAGATGAAGGCACCGCCCAGCGGGTTGATGATCGAGAACAGGGCCGGGAATGCGAGCAGCAGGAAGGTACCGGTCTGCGCGACGACGTTGGTTAGCACGGCCCACTCCCTTGCTGCGGTTGTCGCGGATACTGCAGACATTGTAGGGTCGCAGGTGCCGGGTCAATAGCCGGACCGGAACTGTTACGCAGAGGATTTTGTTGTGGCCGGATTCGCGATCCCCGGGGTTGCCCGTCACTGGTCTGGTGGCGAGCGACTGGGCGAGTTGCTGTTCGGCCTGATCATGACGCTGGGCTTCACCCTGACCTCAACTCCTGCCCTCGCCTCCCGCACTCTCTATCTCGCCGACGAAGAACTGATCTGCGACAGCGACCGGGTCATCTGCGTCGATGGAACGCTCAGCTACGACGTCAACGAGCGGCTGCTGTGGCTGCGCGGGCGGGTCCGGTTCACGACCGTCCCGGGCCTGCTGCAAATCACCGTGAAGGGCAGTAACCGGCTCGGGCACGTGCGCTACGCACCCATGGAGATCGAGCTGCGCGGCAAGGCAAGCGAGATCGTCGATTTCAAGATGATTCCGGACTACCCGGATGTCGCAAACTGGGCCATTGACCGCATCGTCTACCTGCCCGCCCCGGACGAGTGACCTGCTGCAGATTCGGGCAGCCATGCAGCGGGTTAGTATTGAATGAACCTGGCCCTTGATGGAGTATCGCAACCATGAGCACGAAGAAGAAAACCGCGAGCGGCAACAATCCGGACCAGCTCAAACGCAAGGATTACGAACAGGAACTGGAGAAGCTCCACATCGAGCTGGTCAAGCTGCAGGAGTGGGTCAAGGCCACCGGCGCGAAGATCTGCATCGTGTTCGAGGGCCGCGACGGTGCGGGCAAGGGTGGCACGATCAAGGCCATCACCGAGCGCGTGAGTCCGCGGGTGTTCCGCGTCGTCGCGCTGCCGGCACCGAGCGATCGCGAGAAGAGCCAGATGTACGCGCAGCGCTACCTGCCGCATTTCCCGGCTGCGGGCGAGGTCGTTATCTTCGATCGCAGCTGGTACAACCGCGCCGGCGTGGAGCGCGTCATGGGTTTCTGCAGCGAGGAGCAGGTACAGGGCTTCCTGCGCGTTGTGCCGCACTTCGAGGAACTGATGGTCGGTTCGGGCATCACCCTGCTGAAGTACTGGCTGGAGGTGAGTCCCGACGAGCAGACCCGCCGCCTGGAGGATCGCATCGAGGACAAGCGCAAGCAGTGGAAGCTCTCGCCGATGGACGTCAAGTCCTACACGCGCTGGGATGACTACACGCGGGCCCGCGACGACATGTTCCGCGCCACCGACAGCGATCACGCGCCGTGGTTTGTGGCCAACTCAAACGACAAGAAGCGCCTGCGGCTGAACCTGATTTCGCACCTGCTGAGCCAGATTCCCTACAAGACCATCAAGCAGGAGAAGGTGCGCCTGCCCAGGCGCAAGGTCAGCAAGGATTCCCCGGCTTCGCAGCGACGGATGCGAGTCATCAAGGAAATCTACTGAGGGCTGGGACGCAACACATGATCCGGCTTGCCGATACCAGACTGCTGCGTACCACCGCCTATGTGAATGGCACATGGATCGCCGCACAGGGCGGCGGCACACTGGAGGTGCGTAATCCCGCCAACGGTGAATTGCTGGGCAGCGTACCCGACTGCGGCGGCGCTGAAACCCGCGCCGCCATAGAGGCGGCAGCAGCCGCCCTGCCGGACTGGCGCGCGCGTACGGCAGCCGAGCGTGCCGCGCTGTTACGCCGCTTTCATGCGCTGATCATCGCCAATCAGGAAGATCTGGCCATACTGATGACCGCCGAGCAAGGCAAGCCGCTTGCAGAAGCGCGCGGTGAGATCGCCTATGCCGCAGCTTTCGTCGAATGGTTTGCCGAGGAAGCGCGGCGTGTTTACGGCGATGTGATACCGGGCCATGCGCAGGATCGGCGCATCGTCGTCATCAAGCAACCGATAGGTGTGGTGGCCGCAATCACACCATGGAATTTTCCCTCGGCGATGCTGGCGCGCAAGCTCGCGCCGGCGCTGGCAGCCGGCTGCACCATCGTCTGCAAACCTGCACACCAGACACCATTGTCCGCGCTGGCACTTGCTGAACTGAGTCAGCGTGCCGGGATTCCCGCTGGCGTCATCAACGTACTGACCGGTTCGGCGCGGGCAATTGGCGCTGAACTTACCGCCAACCCGCTGGTGCGCAAACTCACCTTCACCGGCTCGACTGCGGTCGGGAAAATATTGCTGCAACAGTGCGCCGCAACCGTCAAGAAAGTGTCGATGGAACTGGGTGGCAACGCGCCCTTCATCGTCTTCGATGATGCAGACCTGGACGCAGCGGTGGCTGGTGCCATTGTCAGCAAGTATCGCAATACCGGACAGACCTGTGTCTGTGCCAACCGCTTTCTGGTCCAGGAAAACGTTTACGCAGCGTTCGCGGCCAAGCTCGCTGCGGCCGTTGCCAGGCTGCGGGTTGGCGACGGGCTCGCGGGCGATACCGACCAGGGACCGCTCATCGATGCCAATGCCGTGCAAAAAGTCAGCGAACATATCGCCGATGCCGTCGCCAAGGGCGCGCGGATACTGACTGGCGGCAAACTTCACGCGCTGGGCGGCACTTTCTTTGAGCCCACCGTGCTGAGCGGGGTCACGACTGAGATGCTGGTCGCGCGTGAAGAAACTTTCGGCCCGGTGGCACCGCTGTTCAGTTTTGCCACTGAAAGCGAAGCGATCCGCATGGCCAACGACACCGAGTTTGGCCTCGCCGCGTATGTCTACACCCGCGATCTGGGCCGGAGCTGGCGGGTGCCTGAGGCGCTGGAGTACGGCATGGTTGGGCTCAACACCGGGCTCATCTCTACCGAAGTTGCGCCCTTTGGCGGTATCAAGCAGTCGGGCATGGGCCGTGAAGGATCACGCTACGGCCTGGACGATTACCTGGAGATCAAATACCTGTGCATCGCCGGCATAGACGCGGCGTAGCCGCACTCAGGGCTGGCTGCGCTTGCTGTTGAGCCAGGAGACCAGTGGCTTCCACTGTTCCCAGTCTGGCCAGGCCAGATATTCGGGAAGCTCATGGATTCCCAGGCCACGCGTATAGGCCCGCACATAGTTCTGTGCCTCACGCAGCTTGGTCACATAGGGCATTTTCAGCGTGCCGAGATAATCGTCGAGTTCCTGTGAAATCAGCGTGTAATCACGGACCCGGTTGCCCACCACCGCCAGCTTCACTTCCTTGCGCTCGACCTTGCCGACCTCACGCAGGGCATCGATGAACTTGCTGGTGGCGAGAATATCGATGGTCGAGGGCAAAACCGGTACCACCACTGTTTCGACATGCCGGACCAGTTCGGTGAGTTGCTTGCCGTAGCAACCGGCCGGCGCATCGATGATGGCAACGTCGGTATTGCGCGGCACATGCCGGAAACCATCCTCAAAGCCGGCGACACCCGTAATCTTCGGGCGGTTTTCGGGGCGTCTTGCAAGCCAGTCGAGACTCGACGCCTGACGGTCATAGTCGACGAGAGCAACGTTCTCACCGCGGCCTGCATAGTAGGCAGCCAGACTGGTGGCGATGGTGCTTTTGCCACTGCCGCCTTTGGAATTCAGGACCATGATGTGACGCATGATTCGGCTTTCCTTGTTTTTGTTGGTTTTTTTGTCCCGTACCGGACAAATGCCGGCTTACCATAACGGCCGATTTGACAAAAGTCCACGCTGGCGACTGCCCGCTATACTTCCACCTGTTCAATTGCTCTCCGGATCGATCACGCCATGCGCGTTCCGTTCACAAAAATGCACGGGCTCGGTAACGACTTCGTCCTGATCCGCAGCGACGGCATCGCCCGGCCGTCAGCCGAGCGCATTCGTACCCTTGCCGATCGGCGGCGCGGCATCGGCTTCGACCAGTTGCTGTGGCTCGAGGCACCACGCCAGGCGGGCGATGATGTGCACTACCGGATCTTCAACACCGATGGCAGTGAAGCCGAGCAGTGTGGCAACGGTGCGCGATGTATCGCCCGGCTGATCGGCGGGGATACCCGCCGCGAACTGCGCCTCGGGCACGGAGGCGGGAGCGTACGCGCGCGCATCGATGCGGATGGCCGCGTGACTGTCGAGATGGCGGTGCCTGAATTTCGCCCCGCGCAGGTCCCTTTTATCGCAGACCAGATTCAGACTGCATATGCAATTGATGTCGGCGGCGAAACCGTGCAGATCGGCGTGGTCTCGATGGGCAACCCGCATGCCGTGTTGCGCACCGACGATGTGGCCACTGCACGCGTCGCGCAACTGGGTGCTCTGCTCGAGTCGCATGCGCGTTTTCCCAACCGTGCTAACATCGGTTTCATGCAGGTGATGGCCGCAAACCGCATCCGGTTACGGGTGTTCGAGCGCGGCGTCGGCGAGACGCAAGCCTGCGGGACAGGCGCCTGCGCAGCGGTGGTTGTCGGACGATCCTGGAATCTGCTCGATCCCGAAGTGAGCGTTGAGTTGCCCGGCGGGACGCTGCAGATTCGGTGGGATGGGCCGGGTCAGCCCGTATGGATGACCGGCGATGCAGTGATGGCATTCGAGGGATCGGTAGAGCTATGAGCACACTCAAACATCAGCCTGCTGTGAGCCCGGAAATCACCGAGGAATCCATCGCCGGATACCTGCAGGCCAATCCCGAATTCTTTGAGCGGCACAGCACCCTGCTGTACAGCCTGCGCCTGCCGCACGATGCAGGCGGCGCGGCAGTTTCACTCGTCGAACGGCAGATCCTGGTCCTGCGGCAGAAAAACCTGAAGCTGGAACGCAAGCTCAAGGATCTGGTGGATATCGCGCGCAGCAACGATGCACTGGCCGCTCGAATTCACTCGCTGGCAATGCTGATGCTTGCAGCACCCGATCAGGCCGGCGTGATTCAGGTACTCGAGGAACAGTTGCGGGTCTCTTTCAATGCCGACCGTTCGATTCTGGTCGTTTTCGAGGCGCCGGCCGATGCTGCAGCAGCAGGCCGCTTTCTGCGTGTGGTCGGTCGTGACGATCCGCAGGTCGCGCCGTTCCGGACCTTTCTGCAATCCAATGCGCCGCGCTGCGGGCAGATCCGCGACACGCAGCGGGATTTCCTGTTCGGCCCGGACAACATCGAGATCGGCTCAGCCGCGCTGGTGCCGCTCGGCGTGCAGTCCGAGATGGGCTTCCTGGCGATCGGCAGCCGGAACTCGGCACACTTTCATCCGGGCATGAGCATTGATTTCCTGACCCGCCTCGGCGAACTGGTGGGTTGCGCCCTGCGGATACGCTGAACAGCGATGGAGTCCGCCGCAACATGCATCCGGCACAGTGGCAGACGGCCGAACGTTTTCTCGAGCATCTGACCCTCGAACGGCGGCTGTCCGAACATACGGCTCGCGGTTATCGCCGCGATCTCGCCTGCCTCGCGGACTTCTGCGACAAGCATGACATCAGCAGCTTCACGGACCTGAAATCACATCAGTTGCGGCGTTTTGCGGCCGTGAGCCACGCCGGCGGACTCGCGCCGCGAAGTGTCCAGCGTCGCCTGTCGGGTGTGCGCAGTTTCATGAAGTACCTGATTCGCGAAGGCGTCATGAAGAACAATCCGGGCGCCGACGTGGCCGCTCCGCAGGTCTCGCGCAGGCTGCCGGGCACGCTGGATGCCGACCAGATGGCGCAACTGCTGAAGATCGAGGGCAACGAAACGGATACTGTGCGCGACCGGGCCATGCTGGAACTGTTTTATTCCTCCGGGCTGCGGCTGGCCGAACTGACCGGGCTCAATCTGGGCGATGTAGACCTTGTCGACGGCACGGTGCGCGTCACCGGCAAAGGCAGCAAGACGCGCATCGTGCCGGTCGGACGCTTTGCGCGCGAGTCGTTGAATGCCTGGCTGGCGATACGCAGCGAATCAGCCGATGCAGGCGACCCGGCCCTGTTTGTCAGCAACCGGCGACGACGGATCAGCCCGCGCACCGTACAGAATCGCGTGCGTTACTGGGCACAGCGCGCCGGACTCTCGCAGCGCGTCTACCCACACCTGTTCCGCCACAGCTTCGCCACACATCTGCTGGAATCCAGCAGCGATCTGCGCAGCGTGCAGGAGATGCTCGGTCATGCGGATATCAGCACCACGCAGATCTACACACACCTGAATTTCCAGCATCTGGCCCAGGTGTACGACAAAGCCCATCCGCGGGCCCGGCGCAAGAAAGCCTGATCTCGGAGACAGAGGGCGCGAGTGCGGCTGTCAACCGCCGGCGCCATCAACCGTTGTAAGCAGGAACATCACTAAAAAACCCAACCCCAGGAGTCCGAACATGCATATTCACACGACTTTTCTAGTGATTGCAGCCACCGCCAGCCTGCTGCTCGGTGCCACCGTTGTAGCGGCCGACGAAACAGCCGCTCCCACCAAGCCGGGACGGGAGTTCTGCCAGGAAAACCCCGGCAAATGCGAGGAAGCGAGGGCCAAACGCCAGGCCTTCTGTAAGGAAAACCCCGC
>JBIJCV010000156.1:0-4951 GCA_044344525.1 Gammaproteobacteria bacterium
GTTCAGCCAGTACTCGCCACCGTCCGGGCGATCCAGGCAGCCGATGATGTTCATCAGCGTGGACTTGCCCGAGCCGGATGGGCCCATGATCGCTACGTACTCGCCACGCCGGATCGAAATATCCACGCCGCGCAGCGCACGGATCACCGTATCGCCCATCGGAAAGCTGCGCTCCAGCTGACGGATCAGGATGACTTCGTCATCCGCCGGCGTATTCATGGCGTGCGGTCTCCAAGTCTGCGGCGGTTCAGGTACCCGGCGAGCTGCAGCAGGCGTGTCGGCAGATGTCGGCTTTGCCAGGCACCGGCGGCGGCCTTGTTGGCCTCTGCCAGGGTGGGGTAGATGTGTACGGTGGAGAGAATCTTGCGCAGGCCCAGGCCATGACGCATCGCCAGTACGAATTCACTGATCGTGTCACCGGCATGGGCGCCGACAATGGTTGCACCGAGGATCCGGTCGCTGCCGCGCGGGGTGATCAAGCGGATGAAGCCACGCGCCTCACCGTCGGCAATGGCGCGATCATGCTCATCAAGCGGGTGGCTGGTGACCTCGATATCCATGCCGACTGCGCGGGCCTCGGCTTCGGTGAGGCCGACACGGGCGACCTCGGGGTCGGTAAAGACCGCTGCCGGCATCACGGAGTCGTCGGCGCGAAAGCGCCAGAAGCGGCCCCACAGGGCGTTCATGGCGCAGTACCAGGCCTGATGTGCGGCCGCGTGGGTGAGTTGCCAGGGTCCGGCGACATCGCCACAGGCATGGATATTCGGCAGGCTGGTCTGCATGTACTCGTTGACCGTAACCGTGCCATCCGGGTTCAGCGCGATGCCCAGCGCTTCCAGCCCCAGGCCGGCAGTCCGCGCTTTGCGGCCGGTGGCGATCAGGGCCATGTCGAAGTCCAGTTTCCGTGTGCGACCTGCATTTGTGCAGTGTAGTCGGCCACCGTTGGCGTGTCGCTCGAAGTGCTGTGCTGCCCAGTCCGTGAGCACCTGTATCCCCTCGGCAGCAAACTGTGCGGTGATAGCGGCCGATACCACCTCGTCCTCACGGTTGAGCAGTCGCGGCAGGCGCTCGACGAGCGTTACCTCGCTGCCCAGCCGGCGAAAAGCCTGGGCCATCTCGCAGCCGATCGGTCCGCCACCGAGCACCAGCAGGTGCCCGGGCAGTTCGGTGAGTGCCCACAGGCTGTCGGAGGTGACGTGGGGGATGTCGCCGAGTCCCGGGACCGGTGGCAGGGCCGGGCTGCCGCCGGTGGCGATCACGATGCTGCGTGTCCTGATCTCGCGCCCGTCGACGGTGACGGTCCACGGCGAACTGATCTGGGCCTGGCCCTTGATGCAGTCAACACCGAGGGCTGTATAGCGTTCTACCGAGTCATGCGGTTCGATGCGTTTTACCACCGCACGGACGCGCTGCATGACGCGGCCGAAATCCGTCCCTGGTGCAGCGGCATTCAGGCCGAACTCGGCCGCGCGACGCTGGTAATTTGCCAGTCGTGCCGAGCGGATCAGCGCCTTGCTCGGCACGCAGCCGCTGTTGAGGCAGTCACCACCCATTGCGCCGGATTCGATCAATATCACCTTTGCGCGCGCCGCGGCCGCTACATAGGCGGTGACCAGACCGGCTGCGCCGGCACCGATCACCACCAGATTGGCATCGAACTGACGTGGACGCTTGAATCGTGCATAGCGTCGCCGGATACGAAGTGCTGCCACCAGCCGGCGGGCCAGCAGCGGGAAGATACCGAGCAGGGCAAACGAAGCCAGCAGGGCTGGCGACATGATCCCGCGCACCGAGTCGATCTGCCCGAGCTGCGCCCCTGCGTTCACATAGACCAGCGTCCCGGGCAGCATGCCGAGCTGACTGATCCAGTAAAAACTGCGCGCCGGCAGCCGCGTCAGCCCCATCACGGCATTGATGACGAAAAACGGAAACAGCGGCACCAGGCGCAGCGCAAACAGATACCAGACGCCTTCCTCGCGGATACCGGCGTTGACGCGCTCCATGCTGCTGGCGAAGCGGCGTTCGGCAAATGGCCTGAACAGGAAGCGTGTGGCGAGCAGGTTCAGCGTTGCGCCGATACTGCTCGCAAAGGACACCAGCAGCAGGCCCTGCAGCGTGCCGAAGATTGCGCCGGCGGCAGTCGTCAGCAGTACGGCTCCGGGAATGCCGAGTGCAGCGCTCAGCACATAGAGCAGGAAAAAACTGCCGCCGGCCGCCAGCGGTACATCCTGGGCGCGAGCGCGTATCTCGACCAGCAGTTGCGGCAGGTCGCTGAGCCCGGAATCGTGCCCCTGCCAGATCCAGAGTCCGGTAATGATGCCAGCGGTGGCCAGGCTGCCGATAATGAGCTTGCGGTTCATTTGCGCCACAATGCCGGAGCAGCCGAGCGCTTTACAAGCATCAGGGGAGCAGCAGCATGTACGACTTTCGCCAGTTCTACATCGATGGCCAGTGGGTGGATCCACAGCGGCCACAGGACTGTCCCGTCATCAATCCGGCGACTGAGCAGCGCATCGGCACGATTTCGCTTGGCGGTCCGGCCGACGTCGACCGGGCCGTGGTTGCCGCCCGGCGGGCCTTTGCGACATACGCCCGCAGCACGCTTGCAGAGCGCATGCAGTTGATCAGCCGGGTGCTTGATGTCTACAGGTCCCGCCAGGACGAGATCGGCGCGGCAATCAGCGACGAGATGGGTGCACCGCTGGCCTTTGCACGGAAGTCGCAGGCCGGTATCGGGGTGGGGCATCTGGCCACGATGCTCGAGGTTCTGCCGACCTTCCGCTTCAGCGAGGATCGCGAGGGCATGCAGCTGTTGCGCGAGCCGGTCGGTGTGTGTGGCTTCATCACACCGTGGAACTGGCCGATCAACCAGATTGCCTGCAAGGGTGTGCCCGCAGTGGCTGCGGGCTGCACGATGGTCCTGAAGCCCAGCGAGATTGCACCGCTGTCGGCCAGCCTGTTTGCCGAGGTGATCCATGCTGCCGGCGTACCGCCGGGCATATTCAATCTCGTCCAGGGTGACGGGCCGGGGGTGGGGCAGGCCATCGCTGCACATCCGGGTGTGGACATGCTGTCCTTTACCGGCTCGACCCGGGCGGGGATCGCCGTTGCCAAGGCCGGCGCGGATACCGTCAAGCGCGTCCATCAGGAACTGGGCGGCAAGTCGCCGCTGCTGATTCTCGATGAGCAGAGTCTGGAGGCCGCTGTGCGCTGGGGCGTGACCGACTGCTTCAGCAACAGCGGTCAGAGCTGCAACGCGCCGAGCCGGATGCTGGTGCCCGCCGCGCTGCACGGGCGGGCCACGGTGCTGGCACGTGAGGTCGCTGCAGCGATGGTTGTCGGTGACCCGCGCGATCCGGCCACACAGCTCGGCCCGGTCGTCAGCCAGCTGCAGTTCGACAAGATCCAGGGCCTGATCCGTGTGGGTGTGGAGGAGGGTGCGACGCTGGTCTGCGGCGGCCTGGGCCGGTCACCAGGGCTGACGCAGGGCTTTTATGTGCGGCCCACGGTGTTTGCCGGCGTGCGCAACGACATGCGGATCGCCCGCGAGGAAATCTTCGGCCCGGTGCTGGGCATCCTGCCCTATGGTGACGAGGCGGAGGCGATCCGCATCGCCAACGACACGCCCTACGGACTGGCTGCGTATGTCTGGGCCGCTGATCCGGCTGCCGCGCGGAAAGTCGCCGGCCAGATCCGCGCCGGGATGATACACATCAACGGTGCGGATCTGCCGCTCAATGCGCCTTTCGGCGGCTTCAAACAGTCCGGCAACGGCCGTGAGTGGGGCGAGTTTGGTCTGGCCGACTTCCTGGAGTTGAAGGTGGTGGTTGCCTGAGTCCCGGCGTTCTACTCCGAGCCGCCAAAACTGTAGCGCGCGCGGATACCGATCACGCGCGGGTCCGGCGCGAAGGCGGCACGGAACTGCGGCAGTTCGACGGTGACGGTCTTGCCCGGTTCATAGGGCGCCTGGTCGCCATTGCTGGGGTCGCTACCCGGATCATCAGGCGGCGGTTCGCGACCGCCGATGTCGATGCCGCTGCCGAGAATGAAGCAGCAGGACAGGCTGGGACCACCGAGCACTGAAGCGACCGTGTCATCATCGAAGACGTTGCTGACGTAGCCCATGACTTCCCAGTTGCCGCCGCGCATGCCCAGACGCAGGTCGACGTTGGTGTCCGACTCCACCCAGTTCTCGTTGGTGGCTTCGATATAGCGCTTGGCGACCCACATGAAGTCGGTTTCAGCGAAGAAACTCAGATCCTCAGCCAGCGGCAAGCTGTAGGCGATCGAGCCGGTGAACTTGCCCTCTGGCGCATCCTCGAGTTTCTTGCCGTCCAGGCTGACCATGCACACCGTCGACTGCCGCCCCACTTCCTTCATCTGGCAGTTGCCTGCAGCAGCGATGAAGGTGAACGAGGTGTTTTCGACCTCTGCGCCCACATACTGGGCATCCAGCCAGGTGTAGGCGCCGTTGAACTGCCAGTTGCCACCGAGGAACATCGCTTCCGGTGCCCAGGTCGCCTCCAGTTCCAGACCGTAGACTTCCGCGCCGTCGACGTTCTCAAGCTTGTTGACCAGCCGGTCGCCGGCGCTATTGAGTACCGAGACGAGTGTCTGCTTGTCGGTGAAGTCCTGGAAGAATAACGAGGTATTCAGGATCAGGGTCCGATCCAGCCACTGGCTCTTGGCACCGATTTCCCAGACCACCAGCTTCTCCGGTTCATACTCCAGCAGTTCGCGGTTGATACCGCTGCTGCCGAGGCCCAGCGTGGAAAAACCACCCGGCTTTTCGGCTCTCGACCAGGACGCATAGGTGTTCAGGTCGTCGTTGACCTGCCAGCTCATGGTCAGCTTGGGCGAGAACCAGCTGTCGTCGCGGGAGATGGTGGCTGTGCAGAACGGGTTGAACATGTCGAAGGGGTCGCCGCCGCCTGCATCGAAGGTCGCCAGG
>JBIJCV010000197.1:0-4213 GCA_044344525.1 Gammaproteobacteria bacterium
CACGAGGCGGGCGACGTCGAGCACGGTTTGTCCACGCCGCAGTGTGAAGGGACGATCCAGCTCCGGCGGTTTTCCCGGCATCTTGGTATAGACGCGGACAATCTGCAGTGCCTTGAACAGCAGCTGGCCCAGCGCGTCGCAGCCGGCACCGGTACTTGCCGAGACATGGATGCTGGGAAAATCCAGCTCCAGCAGTTCCATGAGTACCTGTATCTCGCCCTCGGGATCTGCCACGAGATCGGTCTTGTTGGCGACCAGCAGTGCCGGCAGTTCGATGCGGAAGGGGTCTTCGATGATTTCCTCACCCGCTTCATCAAAGGTCGGTTCCGGTACCGGCTTCGGACCGCGCAGACCTGGCCAGAAGCCATGCAGGAAGATTTTCTTGTCGGCCAGCTGCTGGATGATGGCCTGCAGGTGCTCGGCGCAGCCGGGATCACTGAGGTCAATGACCAGTAATGCACCATCGGCCGGCTGTACTGCATTTCCCATCCAGCCCTCGATGTAATCGCTGGAGATCGGCGGCATGTCAATCAGCTGGAACCATACGTCCTCGAAACCGAGCATGCCGGGCATCGGCAGTTTGGTCGTGAAGGGGTAAGGGCCGATGTCTGCGCGTGATCCGGTGAGCTTGACGTGCAGTGATGACTTGCCGGCATTTGGTGCGCCCAGCAGGGCAATCTGCGCGGCCCCCTCGGGCCGGATGGTATGTACCGGGCCTTTTTTCTTGCCACCCTGCTTGCTGGAGCCCAGTTCCTCGGTGATTTCCTTGATCCAGCGCTTGATGTCGCCCTGGAGATGGTCAGTGCCCTTGTGCTTTGGAATGGTGCGCAGCATCTCCTTGAGATGCTCAAGGCGCTCGGCGGGCTCGCGGGCGGCGCGATAGGCTTCTTCAGCTTTGCGGTAAACAGGGGTCAGATTGGCGGGCATGGGTTCTGTGCTGGCTGGTCAGAGGCCAGCCACTTTCTCCGGTGCAACGCTCAGCGTGATCCAGCCGTCCTCTCGCCAGTCGGATACCTCGATGGCCACACCCATCACGGCAGCCTGCTGTTCAAAGCGGGGTTTGGTCCAGATCTCGTGCAGTTCCTTCTCGGTCATGTTGTGCTGGCCGATGAATCTGGTCACGGCCAGAACATGGCCGTAGGGTGATTTGAAACTGACCTTGCCCGGTTCGCGCTTCACGTCCAGAGCCAGCTGATAAAAGCAGCTCGTGCGATCAGTCATGGCGACAAGCGCGAGATCCCTGATGCCGGTCTCCTGTACGAGCTTCCCGACACGCATCAGCATGGGCTTCTGTGTGCGGATTTCATTCTCGATCAGCTCTTTGAGCAGACCGTGATCCTTGGCAAACTGCACGTAGTCGAGAGTGATCTTGACCAGCGCATCATTCATTTCGTGCTGATAGGGCTTGCGTACGTTGAGTGTGCGGATAATCGTTGCCACGCCCTGGCCGAGTTCGGCTTCACGCCCGGAAAAATCGTGTTCGGGGCCCTTGTCCGGACTGGCTTCGCGGATCGCCTTGGCGACTGCAGCGCCGAGTGCCTGCTCCTGGCCTTCGAAGCCGCTCCATTCACCGAATTCGGCCGCACTTTTCGGTGGCGCCCGACGATCACGCTCGGCAGCTTGTGCGATGTTGAGCAGCAATAACGTGGCGGCAAGAATCGCGGTATGGCGCAACGGTCTGTACATGGCGGACTCCTTCTCCGGGTGGATCCCCGGCCAGCCCGGAATCCTACAGCAGAGCAGCGGCCAATGCGTCGTCCACCGTTTCCAGCCAGATGAAGTTCAGTTGCTGGCGCGCGTTCTCCGGAATGTCCTCAAGGTCCTTGCGGTTGCGTGCGGGCAGCAGGACGGTGTGAATGCCGGCGCGCAGTGCCGCCAGAGTCTTTTCCTTGACTCCACCAATGGGCAACACAAGACCGCGCAGGCTGATCTCGCCGGTCATGGCCACGTCACTGCGCACTTTGCGGCCAGTCAGCAGCGAGGCAATCGCCATGAACAGCGCAACGCCGGCGCTCGGACCGTCCTTGGGGATCGCGCCGGCGGGCAGGTGTACGTGCAGATCGCGTTTCTCGAAGTCGAAGCTGCCCAGGCCCAGCGTTTCGGCGCGGGTCTTCACCAGGCTGAATGCAGCCTGTGCGCTTTCCTTCATGACATCGCCAAGCTGCCCGGTGAGGATCAGCTGGCCCTTGCCCGGCATGCTGGTGGCCTCGATGAACAGGATGTCGCCACCGACAGGTGTCCAGGCCAGTCCGGTCGCCACGCCGGAGGTGCTGGTGCGCAGGGCTACTTCGGATTCGTATTTGCGTGCCCCAAGGATATCGCGCACGGCCGCAGCATCCACGCTGACCTGGGTTGCTGTTCCTTCCGAGATCCGCACGGCCACATTGCGTAGCACCGCGCCGATCTGCCGTTCAAGATTTCGCACCCCCGCCTCACGCGTGTAATTGGCCACGATTTCGGCAAGCGCCTCGTCACTCACCGCTACCTGCCCGGTGCCGAGTCCGTTGGCACGCAGCTGCCGGTCGACCAGGTAGCGGCGGCCAATCTCCAGCTTCTCTTCCTGCGTATAGCCGGGCAGTTCGATGATTTCCATGCGGTCGCGCAGCGGGCCGGGAATGGTGTCGAGCACGTTGGCGGTGGCGACAAAGAACACCTTTGACAGGTCGAAGGGCACGGCCAGGTAATTGTCGCGGAAACTGCTGTTCTGCTCCGGGTCGAGCACCTCCAGCAGGGCGGATGACGGATCGCCCTGAAAGCTGGCACCGAGCTTGTCCATCTCGTCGAGCATGAATACCGGGTTGCGGGTGCCGGCCTTGCGGATCTGCTGGATCACATTGCCGGGCAGCGCACCGATATAGGTCCGGCGGTGACCGCGTATTTCAGCCTCATCGTGCACCCCGCCCAGCGAGGCGCGCACAAACTTCAATCCCAGCGCCTTTGCGATGCTCTGGCCGAGCGAGGTCTTGCCGACACCGGGTGGGCCGACAAAGCACAGTATCGGCGAGCGTCCTTCCGGGTTCAGCTTGCGGACGGCGAGGTATTCGAGAATGCGCTGCTTTACCTTGCCCAGTCCGAAATGATCCTCGTCCAGCACCTGGCGCGCCCGGGCAATGTCGATGGCTTCCGCGTCGATCGTCGACCAGGGCAGCGCAACCAGCCAGTCCAGATAAGTCCGCACCATGGAATTTTCGCCCGAGGCCTCGGGCATGCGTTCCAGGCGCTTCAGTTCCTTGCGCGCCTGGGTTTCTGCCTCTTCCGGCATGCCGGCCTTGTCTATGGCCCCCCGCAATGCATCGAATTCACCGACTTCTTCACTGTCGCCCAGCTCTTTCTGGATGGTCCGCATCTGCTCGCGCAGATAGAACTCCCGTTGATGACCTTCGAGCTTGTCCTTGGTCTGTTCGTCGACCTGACGCGACAGCTTCAGTACCTCGACCTGGTGACTGAGCAGATCCAGCACACGGTCCAGGCGTGCCTGGACGTCGAAGGTCTCGAGTATTTCCTGCTTTTGCTGCGGTTTGATGTCGAGGTATCCGGCAACCAGATCGGCGAGTTGCCCCGGATCGGAGATGCCCTGGACGATGGCACCAAGCTCCGGCATCGTCTGCGGCAGCAATGCGATGGCTTCGAGGGCGCGCTCGCGCAGGATCAGCATCCGCGCTTCCAGCGCGGTCGTTGCGCTGCCCGATTGCGGTACCTGGTCGAAACGGGCGGCGAGAAAGGGCAGGCCTTGCAGATAGTCGAGGGTACGGAAGCGCTCTTCGCCCTGACACACCACATGCTGCGTGCCGTCGCGTGCCGTGAAGTAGCGAATGACACGCGCAATGGTGCCTACCGGGTGCAGGTCGTCCGGCCCGGGTTCGTTGACCGAGGGGTCGCGCTGCATGACCAGGCCGATGGGCCGGCCGCTGCCGGCAGCTTCCTCGGCAGCAGCGAGCGAGACGCGACGCCCGATGGTCAGCGGAATCACAGCACCTGGAAACACCACCGTGTTGCGAATCGGCAGGATGATCAGCACATCGTCCGGCACACTGCTCTGCGGCCTGGTCGTTGCGCCTGTCTGGATATTTTCGTTCTCGCTCATGCCGCTGGCTGCTCCGGTTGTTCCGTTCAGGGAATCCTTGCTACCGAGATGGGGCTCCCGGTCAGGAATTCAATACTGAACAGTCAGGGAGTGGCATTCTTTGCCGGAACGGTAAACGGATTGCACGCA
>JBIJCV010000368.1:0-2526 GCA_044344525.1 Gammaproteobacteria bacterium
TGCGTTGCGCGAGGTGCTCAGACCGCAGTGATGCGGCGACGGGTGCCGCTGGCGCTGGTGCGCTCCATCTCGAGTTCCTGAATCCGTCCCTGCAGGGCCTGGATCTGGGCAGTAGCAGCAGCGAGCTCAGTGCGCAGAGAATTTTTCTGGCGGATCTCGGCCTTGAGCGTGTTTTTTGCCTGCGCATACTGGCGCAGATAGGCAGCTACCTGTGTTTCAAGTGTCGCAACATGGGTCAGTGCGTGGTCGGTTTCCATGCGCTGTTCGTGCAGCTTTGCCTTGGTCGCCTCGTATTCACGGGTGTAACCGGTAACCGCGTCCCGCAGTTCAATCAATGCGACTTCGCGCCGGCCTTCCTCGGCAGGATCTGGCGCAACGAGGTCCCGGTGTGTGAACCAGGCAACCAGCCCGCCGCCTGCCAGAGCGGCAATGCTTGCGACGGACAGTACGAGCGCCAGTTCGTTTGACATAATGATAGACAAGAGGTGCCTGACATAACGTAGGCGTGTGGCGGGCTCCTGTCTGTGGGCCGGCTCTCACTTTGTTGTTCAGAACAGGCACCATAGGTTCCAACCCAACCTCAACCACGGTCCGGAAGTCGCTCGATGTCCATTGATTCGCACCCTGTCGATGCCGTCGTGCTTGCGCGTGGTCTGACCAAGAAATATGGCGATCGCACTGTCGTCTGCGGGATCGATCTGACCATCCCGCGGGGCGGCTGTTTCGGCCTGCTCGGGCCGAACGGGGCCGGCAAGACCACGACGCTGCGCATGATCCTCGGCCAGTCGCCGATGAGTGGCGGTACGCTGTCCGTACTCGGGTTGCCGATGCCTGCGGCAATCCGCCAGATACACGCCCGCACCGGTGTCGTGCCCCAGAGCGACAACCAGGATCCGGATTTCACGGTGGTCGAAAACCTGCGCATGTACGCGCGGTATTTTGGCCTGCGCCCTGCCGAGGTCGCTGGCCGGATCGATGAATTGCTGGGCTTTCTTGAGCTCTCTGACCGGCGCGACGCGCGCATGCGCGAACTCTCCGGTGGCATGAAGCGGCGACTGTCGATTGCCCGTGCGCTGATCAACGACCCTGAATTCATCATGCTTGACGAGCCCACGACCGGCCTCGATCCGCAGGTTCGCCACCTGATCTGGACCCGTCTGCGCAAGCTCAAGGCTTCGGGGAAAACACTGTTACTGACCACGCACTATATGGATGAAGCCGAGCGGCTCTGCGATCAGTTGGTGGTGATGGATCGCGGTCGTATCGTCACGCAGGGGTCGCCGCGCGGCCTGATCAATGAACACGTAGAACCGCATGTCATCGAGGTGCAGGGAGAGGCCGACAGCGTGACCCCGGTGCTCGGCGGCATTCCGGGTTCGCGGTTGCTCACGGTTGGCGAGACTCACTACTGTTATGCGCGCGAGTTGAGTCCGGTGCTGGCGCGCCTCGAGTCTGCGCCACAGCTTCACTACACACACCGGACAGCCAACCTTGAGGATGTCTTTCTCAAACTGACTGGCCACGAACTGCGGGAATAACCCGCCGCAACCGGAGTACGCCGCGATGACAATCATGGATTTGGCCTTGCCGAGACCGCAGGCCTCGGCACTGAAAATCTGGCAGCGCAATCTGCTGGTCTGGCGCAAGCTGCTGGGGCCGAGCATGGCCTTTTCGTTCGGCGAGCCGGTGATTTACCTGCTGGGCCTCGGTTACGGCCTGGGGCAGTTCATCGGTGAAGTAAACGGGATCGCGTATTTCACCTTCCTGGCTGCCGGTCTGCTCGCAGCCTCGGCGATGAACGTCGCATCCTTTGAAGGCATGTTTTCCGTGTTTACGCGCATGACGCATCAGCAGACCTACGATGCGATTCTCGCCACGCCGCTGACGGTCGATGACATCGTCGCTGGTGAGATGCTCTGGTGTGCGACCAAGTCGCTGCTCAATACCTTGCCGATCCTGGTGGTGGCTGCCTTGCTCGGCGCCATCCAGCACTGGTCGGCACTGGGCGCCATCCCGGTCTTTTTTCTGGTGGGATTGTGCTTTGCCGGTCCGGCGCTGGTGATGGCTGCCCTGGCTGCCAGTTATGATTTTTTCAATTACTACACGACGCTGCTGGTCACGCCCATGTTCATATTCAGCGGGGTCTTCTATCCCGTGGCGACCTTGCCGGCAATTGCGCAGGTGGTGGTAAACATACTGCCGCTGTCACATGCGATTGCGCTGATACGGCCACTCGTCGCCGGTCAGCCGCTGGCAGACCCTGGATTGCATATCGCCGTGCTGCTCGGTTATGCCGTTGCCGGTTATGTGGCTGCGAGCATCTTCATTCGCCGTCGACTGATCCGCTGATTCCCACCGCTCGCTGCGGCATCCGGTTCAGGTGACTGCGGCGCATGCTGTAGACGAAATACACGACCACGCCGATGATCGACCAGATGATGAACCGTATCCATGTGATCAGCGGCAGGAATGACATCAGGCCAAAGCAGGCGAGTGCAGCGAGAATGGGCAGCCAGGGCATGAGCG
>JBIJCV010000070.1:0-7519 GCA_044344525.1 Gammaproteobacteria bacterium
TACGAAAGGGCCGGTGTTCATCCGGTTTCGCGTAGCGCAGCACGATCACTCCGATGCTCACGATCGCGAAGGCAAACAGGGTGCCGATGTTGGTCATGTCGGCCGCTTCACCGAGTTGGACGACGCCAGCCAGCAATGCCACCAGGCTGCCGGTGATCCATGTGGCCTTGTGTGGCGTGCGGTATTTCGGGTGCACGCTTGCCAGCCATTTGCCCAGCAGTCCGTCGCGTGACATCGCAAAGAAGATGCGTACCTGCCCCATCAGCAGTACCACGAGTACGCTTGTGATGCCGGCGACGGCGCCTACTGAAACGATTGCAGCGCCCCACTTGAATCCCAGCTGGCCGAGTGCATCGGCAATCGGTGCGCCTACGTCAATTTGTTGCCACGGGATCATTCCGGTAAGGATTGCCGCAACTGCCAGATAGAGCAGCGTGCAGATGCCGAGTGAGGCGATGATGCCGATCGGAATGTCGCGCTGTGGATTCCGTGCTTCTTCGGCGGTTGTCGAAACCGCATCGAAGCCGATGTAGGCAAAGAACACGATGGCTGCAGCGGCACCGACGCCCGCAAAGCCGTTGGGCATATAGGGTGTCCAGTTGGCAGTATTGACCTGCCCGGCACCCACCGCGATGAAAAAGCCGATGACCAGCAGCTTGATCACGACGATGATTGTGGTGATGCGTGCGCTTTCCTTGATGCCGACCACGAGTACCCATGTGCACAGCATTACGATGATCATGGCCGGCAGATTGATGATTCCACCGTCGGGCCCGCCTGGCGCATGCGTTGCCCAGTGCGGCAGATGGAGGCCGGCAATCTCCAGCAGTTTATTGAAGTAGGCTGACCAGCCAATCGCCACGGCAACGCTGGCGACGCCATATTCGAGGATCAGGTTCCAGCCGGTGATCCAGGCGATGAATTCGCCGAGCGTGGCATAGGAATAGGTGTAGGCGCTGCCGGATACCGGGATCATCGCGGCGAACTCGGCGTAGCACAGCGCTGCCAGTACGCAGGCCAGACCGGACAGCAGGAAGGAGATGGTGATGCCGGGTCCGGCACCGAGTCGCACGACATCGCCGACGATTGCCGTGCCGATCAGCACGAAGATACCGGTGCCGATGATGGCTCCGACCCCCAGGGCGATCAGGTCGGTGAGCGTGAGTGTGCGATTGAGGCGGTGGTCGGGATGGTCGGCATCCGCGAGAATCTGGGCGAGGGGTTTGACGCGCAGCATCCGTGTGCGGATGCTCGGTAACTGGTCAGACATCAGATTTCTCCCTGTACTTCGATGCGGAAGCCCGCCGGAGAGAGTAATGACATGATCGGACCACTGCCGTACAGGGTGCTGAGGATACCGTACTCCGTGATCGCGATCCCTGCTGTCCTCAGGCGCGTGCGGATTGGTGCAAGATCTCTCACCACATAGTTGACGTGCAGTATGCCGGTTGCCGGCGGTTTTGCGCGCAGGTAGAGATTCTCGCCGCTAGCCTGCTGATACTCGATGACCTCGATTCGGCCGAGGGGTTCGTCGGGGTCGCCAAATACGCGCACGTCGAGCTTGGCGCCCGGCGGCAGGCCAGCCGTCCGTTCGATATCCGGGCCACCCAGTTGCAGTTCAATGGTGGTGGCCATGCCGAGCACGTCGCGATAGAAAACCGTTTCAGTTTCGGCATCGGGAACGATGGTGACCAGCGGGCCGATACCCGCATAGCCCTTCGCCGACATCGTGGTGTCATAACCGGGGCCGATTGCTTCGATGAGTACCACGTTGATCGCGTCGTGCCCTGGCATCTGAACTTCGCGGAACCTGTGCGGGCCCGCCGCCATTTCTGCCCATCGGGTACGAAACCGATGTCCTGCCGCTTCCAGTTCCGCATAGCGGGCCGGCATGTCGGTGGTATAGAGATCAAGGTTTTTGGGCAGCAGATCGAAGGCCCTGGCGTCCTGCCGGACGGGCGGCAGCGGATCACTGAATTCGACCAGATGCATCGCGCCGGCAGTCGCCCACCGCCCCGGCCCAGTCGGGGTGGCGACAATGGCCTGACGGGCGATGGTCTCCGGATCGATACCCCACAGCGTGCCCAGGGCCACATCTGGCCCCTGACGGTGGCTGCGGGTAGTCAAACCGAAGTTTTTCTGCCAGAAGCCGACAGCGCTATCGAGATCGCTTACCCCGATCGTAACGTGCGAAAATGCGCCCGGACCCAATCCCGACATGGGTTCCCCCGATTTGGTATGGAATGCGAATGTCGGAATTCTATGCGTCCGCGCTACCGATCTGGAAAAGCCGTTCTTTTGCGGTGCTTACGAAATTGCCCCATCGCAACGTGAGGAAGGCCGTGCTAGAGTCAGGCCACCCGCATCTGAATTGAATCCGTACGTATCCTTCTGTGATCCTTTTCGTGAATCGTTTTCCTGCAGATGCTCCATTTGAGTTCCGAATCATGGACGTGAGCCTTGCTCGCGCCCTCTTGCCGTTGTTCTCGTGCCGTCCATCAACCTTGAGGAATCAATAGGTACCCGTCATGACCAGGATTTACGTAGGCAACCTGCCATATACCGCCGATGAGGAGTCGATCCGTGAGCTGTTCTCGCAACATGGGACGGTCGACGCAGTTCGCCTCATCAATGATCGCGAGACCGGCCGATTTCGCGGTTTCTGTTTTGTAGAAATGCCTGAGTCAGATGCCCAGACGGCGATTGCCCGTCTGAATGGCTTCGATATGGGTGGACGCCAGCTGCGTGTCAATGAAGCGCGCGAGCGTGAAGGCGGCGGTGGCGGTGGCGGTGGCGGCGGTGGTGGCCGTCGCGGCGGCGGCGGCGGCGGCGGCGGCGGCGGCTACGGTGGTGGCGGCGGTGGTGGCGGCTACGGCGGTGGTGGTGGCGGCCGCGAGGGCGGTGGCGGCTACGGCGGCGGTGGCGGTGGCGGCTACGGCGGTGGTGGCGGTGGTGGCAATCGCGAGGGCGGTGGTGGCAATCGCGATGGCGGTGGCCGCGGTCCACGCGGACCTCGCTACTGAAGATTTCTTACGACAACCGGGAACTCCGGTAGTCGTCGGTGCCTGATCGGGACGGTCCATGCAGATGCCCGCCGACTTACGTCGGCGGGCATTCTTTTTTTGTAGTTTGGTGGGCCCGCCAGGACTTGAACCTGGGACCAACGGATTATGAGTCCGCCGCTCTAACCAACTGAGCTACAGGCCCGGTCAACGGCAATTCTAGCAGTCAGCGCGCAGATTGGCCCTAAGCTTGGTCCGGGCGCTACACTGCCGATGAAACACGCCAATCCAGGGAATATGCATGGCTCGCCGTACAGCAGATCTTCCGTTACTGACTGGTATTCCACACCTGGTTCGCGAGTTGCGCCATCAGGAAGTGATGCGGCAGGGTGTTGGCCTGGCCCTGATGCCGATATTCGCATTCTTCTCGGCACCGATGCCTGCAGGATTCTGGTTCGGGGTATTGTGCGTGGCATCTGGCTCCCTGCTGCGCGTTTACGCCTCGGGGTTTATCGTCAAGAACAAGCAGCTGGCAACCGACGGGCCGTATTCGCTGGTCCGGCATCCGCTGTATACCGGTAATCTGCTGATACTCATCGGCTTTACTGCAGCCTGTGGGCTCTGGTGGGCGCCGCTGGTGGCGGTGGCCTTCTGGTGGTTCTACTACCCGGTCGCGATCCAGTACGAGGATCGCAAGCTGCAGCGTATTTTCGGTGAAGCCTGGGAGCGCTGGAGCAGTACCGTGCCGGCAGTTGTTCCGCGCAAACTGATTCCGCGCGGGCCGGCAAACTGGTCGCTGATGACTTCGTTGCGTCAGAACCTTGAACCCCTGGTGCTGGCGTTCACGCTGGCCTGCATGGTCTGGATCGGCTTGCGGGCCTGACAAGCCTGCGCAGTCCTGCAGAGCATCCGGACTGATGGCGCAAGCTGACCGATTTCTGAGTCGCGGCTATCAGGGTGTCGTCTATCTGCGTGATACCGGTGCGAGCCGGATCGTGGTCAAGCAACCGATGGGACGAGGCATCGCGCTCTGGCTGCGCCGTGTGATGCTGCGCAGGGAATTTGCCGCCTATCAGCGTCTGGGCGGTGTGCCCGGCGTCCCGCGCTGTCTGGGTGTGGAAAATGATGGAAGCCTGCTGCTCGAATTTCTCGAAGGCGAGCCATTCCGTGAAACATCCGCAGCCTTGCAGGATCGCGACCGGTTCTTCAGTGAGCTGCTCCGGTCCGTTCTCGCCGTACATGCAGCCGGGGTGGCGCATGCGGATCTCAAGCGCCGCGGCAATATCCTGATCAGTCCGGATGGGCATCCGGTGCTGCTGGATTTTGGTTCGGCGGTGCTGCGCGGCCGATGGTTGCGTGGGCTGCTGTTCCGGCAGGTCTGCCGCATGGACCTGAATGCCTGGGTAAAACTCAAATACCGGCGCCGCTATGATCTGATCACGGCAGAGGACCGTGGCTACTACCATCCAACCAGAATCGAGGCCGTGGCGCGAACGGTCCGCCGGTTGTGGCGAAAATTGACTGGCCGGCAATTGCGCAAGGCCCGACGCCGGCGGCACACACATCGCTGAAGGGGATGCCTGTGAGTTTTGTTACCGAGCTCCTGAATCTGCTGACTTACGCATTTGTGTTTGCTTTTGTCGCGGGTGTGCTGGCGGTAGTCGTCATGTATGTCATCGACATCACGCAGACGACCCACGCAATCCGGCGCAATTTCCCCGTCGTTGGCCGGTTCCGTTACGTCTTTGAGAACCTCGGTGAGTTCTTCCGTCAGTACTTCTTTGCGATGGACCGCGAGGAGTTGCCCTTCAATCGTGCCGAGCGGGCCTGGGCCTACCGGGCCGCCAAAGGTGTCGATAGCACCGTGGCATTCGGTTCGACACGCGACCTGCGTCCCGTGGGTACACCGATCTTTGTCAACGCACCATTCCCCGCGCTGGACGCGGACGCCCGGCAGCCTTCGGCGGTGACAATAGGGCCGTATTGCCGGATTCCGTATACCACCGACCGGTTTTTCCATATTTCGGCGATGAGTTTTGGTGCGATATCCCGACCAGCTGTGCAGGCCCTGTCGCGGGGTGCCAAGGCTGCTGGGTGCTGGCTGAATACCGGGGAAGGCGGGCTAGCGCCTTATCATCTTGAGGGTGGCGCCGACATCGTGTTTCAGATGGGCACGGCAAAGTATGGTGTGCGCGGCGCCGATAGCCGGCTTGATGATGAACGGTTGCGCGAGTTGGCGGCGCATGCCCAGGTGCGCATGATCGAGGTAAAGCTGAGTCAGGGGGCCAAGCCCGGCAAGGGCGGTATTTTGCCCGGCGACAAGGTGACGCCTGAGATCGCGGCTATCCGTGGCATTCCAGCCGGGCAGGACTCACTGAGCCCCAACCGGCATGTCGAGATCAGCAGCAATAGTGAGCTGCTTGATTTCATCCACCGGGTCCGCGAGATCAGCGGCAAGCCGGTTGGCTTCAAGACGGTCATCGGTTCGACTGACTGGCTTGACGAGTTGTTTCAGGAGATCGGTCGGCGTGGCATCGAGAGCGCACCGGATTTCATCACCATCGATTCGGGTGACGGTGGCACAGGTGCGGCACCGATGGCCCTGATCGACAATGTAGGCCTGCCGATCCGCGAGAGCCTGCCGCTGGTTGCCGATCTCCTGCGCAGGTACGGGCTGACGGGGCGGGTTCGGCTGATCGCCAGCGGCAAGCTCACGACGCCAGCCAACGTGGCGCTGGCGCTGTGCTCCGGCGCAGACTTTGTGACCTCTGCCCGGGGCTTCATGTTTGCGCTTGGTTGTATCCAGTCGCTCCGTTGCAACAAGAATACCTGCCCGACCGGTATTGCCACACACGATGAGCAGCTTCAGCGCGGTCTGGTTCCCGAGGACAAGGGCAGCCGCGTGATGCGTTATCAGCAAAACATGGAAAAGGAAGTGAACGTGATCGCTCACTCCTGCGGTGCTGCTGAAGCGCGTCAACTGCAGCGCCAGCACTGCCGGATCGTGCAGGGCAACGGCCGCTCGATTCCGATCAGCGAAATCTATCCCGCCTGAGTACAGCCAGCGGCGTACTCAGGCGGGGTGGTTCAGTCCTCGATCAGGAAGCTGCGCAGTTGATCGCTGCGCGACGGGTGGCGCAGCTTGCGCAGTGCCTTCGCCTCGATTTGACGGATGCGCTCGCGGGTCACATCGAACTGTTTGCCGACCTCCTCAAGGGTATGGTCGGTATTCATGTCGATGCCGAAACGCATCCGCAGCACCTTGGCTTCACGTGGCGTGAGGCCGGCCAGCACGTTGTGCGTCGTTTCCTTGAGGCTTTCGATGGTCGCTGCCTCGATCGGCGAGAACACGGCCGTATCTTCGATGAAATCACCGAGATGTGAGTCCTCGTCATCGCCAATCGGGGTTTCCATCGAGATCGGCTCTTTGGCGATCTTGAGTACCTTGCGAACCTTGTCCTCGGGCATGTCCATGCGGACGGCCAGCTCTTCCGGTGTGGGTTCGCGGCCCATCTCCTGCAGCATCTGGCGGGAGATGCGGTTGAGCTTGTTGATCGTTTCGATCATGTGCACAGGGATACGGATCGTGCGTGCCTGATCGGCGATGGAGCGGGTTATCGCCTGGCGGATCCACCAGGTTGCATAGGTGGAAAACTTGTAGCCACGCCGGTACTCGAATTTGTCCACGGCTTTCATCAGGCCGATGTTGCCTTCCTGGATGAGATCCAGAAATTGCAGGCCACGATTCGTGTACTTTTTCGCGATAGAAATAACCAGCCGGAGATTCGCCTCAACCATTTCCTTCTTGGCGCGGCGGGCCTTGGCCTCGCCAATCGACATCTCGCGGTTGATTTCCTTGATCTCGGGAATCGACAGGTGAACTTCGGTTTCGATCAGTTGCAGGCGCTTCTGTGACTTCTGGATCTCTTCCTGCATCTTGAGCAGAGCGGAGGAGTACTTGCGCTTGGCCTTGATGTGCTTGTCGACCCACTTCAGGTTGGTTTCGTTGGCCGGAAAACTGGCCAGGAAGTCCTTGCGCGGCATACCGCAGTCGCGCACGCAGAACTGCATGATCTTGCGTTCCTGGTTGCGGATGCTGGCGACCGCCTCCCGCAGCGTGTTGGTCAGTTGATCAAAGAGCTTGGGTGCAAGCTTCAGTTCCATGACCTCGCCAGCAAGCTTCTCGCGGGACTTCTGCACCTTCTTGTCTTTGCTTCCCGTCTTGTCGAGATCGGCGAGTACGCGCTTGTGACGACGGAAAATAGACTGCAGGCGCTTGTCTGCCTCGATCGGGTCCGGACCGAGATCTTCCGGCTCATCAGCCGTATCGCTATCGGAATCGTCACTATCGGAGTCGCTGCTGTCGCTATCGCTCTGCTCATTGCTCGCCGCGGCATCCCGAATTGCGGGAGGGGCCGGGATGTCGTTGACGGCATTGGGGTCGATGAAGCCGGTCAGCACCTCCTGCAGACGTGCCTCACCAGCCAGAACCGGCGCATAGGCGTTACCCAGAACAT
>JBIJCV010000159.1:0-4803 GCA_044344525.1 Gammaproteobacteria bacterium
TCAGCCGGCTGAACTGGTGATCCCGGCCGGCACGACAGTCAAATGGATCAACGACGAGAAACGCGTCAGTCACTCGATCCTGTTCGCCGGCCCGGATGGCTTCGAGTCTGAACGCATTTTCCCCGGCGAATCATGGGATCGAACCTTCGATCAGCCCGGCAGCTATCCGTTCAGCTGCGGACCGCACCCCGAGATGCACGGCATCATCACGGTAACCGAGTAATCGCCCGCCTCAGTCGATCGAGTGTCGTCGCCTGCCCCAGCAACTCAAGCGTCACGTCGATCGGTGGCGACACGGTGCCGCCAGTCACGGCAACACGCACGGGTTGACCGAGCTTGCCGAAACCGATGCCACATTCCGCAGCTACAGCTGCCATGGCAGCATGGATTTCGGTGCGGGTCCAGGCTGTCAGCCCGGCAAGGCGCGTAGCCAGCAGGCTGAGCGGACCGGCGACCACTGCCGTCAGGTGCTTGCTGACTGCCGCTGCATCGATCGTTGCCGGTTCCGCATACAGATACTGCGCGCTGCCAGCAATCTCGCTCAGGGTCGTCGCCCGCTCCCGATACGCCTCGATGACAGCCGCTGCCGGCGGTCCATTGCGAACGTCCAGCCCTGCCCGCTCCAGTTGCATCACAAGAGCCGATGTCACGGTCGCAGGGTCGCAGGAGCGGAGGTATTGCTGGTTGATCCAGTCGAGCTTGCCGGTATCAAAGCGCGAGGCTGAAGCGTTCACCGCTGCAACATCAAACAGGCGAATCATTTCTTCCCGGGAAAACAGTTCCTGGTCGCCGTGTGACCAGCCGAGGCGCACCAGATAGTTCAATACCGCATCTGGCAGATAACCTGCATCACGGTACTCGAGCACATTGACAGCCCCGTGCCGCTTCGACAGCTTGGCGCCGTCCGGCCCGAGGATCATCGGCAGATGACCGTAGGCGGGTCGTGCAAAGCCCAGCGCATCGATCATGTGCATCTGCCGCGGGGTATTATTGAGATGGTCATCACCGCGGATCACATGCGTGATACCCATGTCGCCGTCATCCACGACGACGCCAAAGTGGAATGTCGGCGACCCGTCAGAGCGCATGATGATCAGGTCATCGAGCTCGGAATTCTGGAACTCGACACGACCGCGCACCAGATCGTCGACGATCGTGACACCCTCATGCGGCGTGCGGAAACGCAGTACCGGCGCCACGCCGGGCACCGGATCCTGACGCTGCCGGCAACGACCGTCATAGCGCGGATTTTCGCCACGTGCCATCTGGGCTGCGCGCATCTGCTCGAGCTCGTCGCGGCTGCAGTAGCAATGATATGCACTGCCCGCCTCCAGCATCCGCGCCGCCAGCTCACGGTAGCGGTCCATTCTGGCGGTCTGGTAGTAAGGACCCTCGTCGTAATCAAGACCGAGCCAGTCCATCGCCTCCAGGATCGCATCAACGGCGGCCTGGGTAGAACGCTCACGATCGGTATCCTCGATCCTGAGCACAAACTGGCCGCCGTGATGGCGTGCATACAGCCAGGAGAACAGCGCGGTACGCACCCCGCCGATGTGCAGATAGCCAGTAGGGCTTGGCGCGAAACGCGTCTTGACGGTCATTGCATTCCAGAAGCATCAAAAACAGATCGGATTCTAGCGTGAACGGATTCCATTGGCATGGTTGCCGGCGATTGGCACACTGTCCGCCACATGCTGACTCGCACTGCATTGAACAAGGCCATACAGGAACTGGCTCCGCCCGGAGTTGCGTACTCGCTGTGCAACACAGACGGAGCGGTGGATCCATTATGGCCGGCTGAGCTTTCGGTTGCCGCGAGCATGGGCGAGAAGCGCCGGCGGGAATTCACTGCCGGTCGTCACTGCGCGCGTCAGGCGCTGGTCCGCCTCGGGCAGGAACCGGTTGCGCTGCCGATCGGCCCGGGGCGGGCTCCGGTATGGCCACCAGGAATCATCGGCTCGATCTCGCACACCGACGAGATCGCCATTGCCGCGGTCGCTCGTCAGACCGATCTCCGCTCACTGGGCATCGATGTGGAAAGTGCCGACCCGCTCGAACCCGGCCTGCTGGAACTGGTATGTCGTGACGACGAACGGGCCGCACTGACAGCCAGCGGCATGCAACTGCAGACTGGCGCCAAGCTGATCTTCAGCGCCAAGGAAAGTGTCTATAAATGCCTCTGGCCGGTAAGCGGTGTGTTTCTGGAATTTCACGCCATCGGCATCAGGATAGATCCGGTCAGTCACCGGTTTACCGCATACAGCCAGGATCGCAGCATCGAGGCAACCCTGCGGTTGATCTGCGGTGCTTACCGTAAAGTTGGCGGCGTACTGCTCAGCTGTGCGTGGCTGGATGGCGCAGATGCCGCGCTGACCTGATGACCGGCAGCCAGCCGCCGATCTGCACCAAGACGCCGCTCCGGCCCCGCATAGTTCGGATCCTGCCCGCGACGCCGATCGCTGGTGATCCTGCGCCGGCAGATGGAACGATGCAGGAAACGCATCACCCGCCAGGCGTGCATGATCATCCAGAAGTAACCGAGACCAACCAGCAGAAAGGCTCCGGCAACAAGCAATTCCGGCAAGTGCCAGTGAACACTGGCCAGTCCGATAAGGACACCAAAGCCGGCAATTGCCGCCATCAACCCGACCGTCTCGTTGACGGTATAGCCAGCCAGCAGGAACACATGATGCAGATGCTCGCGATCCGGCGAGAACGGTGAGCGCCCACGCAGTATCCGGCGCAGCATCATGGTGACGGTATCGAAAATGGGCAGCATCAGGAACCACAAGGCAGCCGCAGGACTGATCACCCTGGACTCACCCTGTGAAAGCGAAACCGCATACCAGGTCAGGGCAAAACCCAGAAACATGCTGCCGGCATCACCCATGAATATGGACGCGCGCTCGCGACCCGGTAGCCGGAGGTTGAAGAGCAGGAAGCCCACCACTGCCGAGCCAAGCAGTGGCAGCACAATGACATGGGAAACATCGCCCCACAGATACGTGGCAAGGAACAATCCAGCCAGCGACACCAGCGAGAGGCTGCCACTCAAACCGTCCAGCCCATCGCACATGTTCAGCGCATTGATCACACCGAGCGTCGCAAAGACGGTGAATGGCACCGCAAAGACACCCATGGTCAACAACTGACCGGACAGCGTCATTCCACCCAGATCATTCAGCACGATGCCGGCACCAAATATCATCAGCAATGCCGCAAGGATCTGTGCAACAAAGCGCGCCAATGGTGACAAATCAAAAAAATCGTCGACGACGCCGACGGTTACCAGCAGCAGGCCTCCGCCAAAGAAACTCAGAGTTTCACGCAGCGGCAAGACCAGGCCTCCAGCCATAGTCAGCAGCAAGGCCAAAACCAGACCGGCAAAGATCGCCAGACCGCCCACCAGGGGCGTAGGGATCTGATGACTCTTCCGCTCGTTCGGGATATCAACGAGCCCGGTTACCACGGCGAGCGGACGCAACAGGATGATCAACAGCGTGGTTGACGTCAGTGCGGCAAGGCATATGTGATAAACAGACATACTCGGTATGTTTGCGTGGTTCCCGGTAACCCGCTCAGAGAGCCGGTATCGTTATCCTGAAGCGTGACACTATTCGTCTCGACCGTTGATTTCTGCGATGGTCCTCACAGGCAGAAGCATCGCGGCAGATCCAAAACACGTTTAGACTGCATAGACTATATAGGCGCTCGTCAAAACACGGCGTTACCGGTTTGTAAGGGTTTATCCCCAGCTTGTGGTTAACATAAACCCAGGGGCATCGCCCGCAGCGCATTTCACCATCGGCAGGAGCAACGGCATGACACGGCAGTTTCACAATATTCTGGCAGGCGCTGCTTCCGCCCTGCTTATCCTGATGAACGGCCTTGTGCTGCAGCCCGTGCTGGCCCAGGAGGCGGCTCCCGCTGCAGCTGGGGTGGGCACATACCCGGTCAATGCCGGCGACCTTCTTGAAGTGCTGGTGTGGAAAGAAGAAAACCTGCAGAAGCAGGTTGTGGTGCGTCCGGATGGCTACTTCTCGTTTCCGCTGACCGGAGACATCCGCGCCGAGGGCCGGACCATTGAAGCGATACGCGGCGACATATCAGCACAGATTGCCCGTTATATTCCCGATCCTGTCGTCAGCGTTTCGATTTTCGAGCCCCGCGGCAGCAAGGTGTATGTCATCGGGCAGGTCAACCGGCCTGGTGAATTTCCGATCAATCGCTATGTGGATGTGATTCAGGCCCTGAGCATGGCCGGCGGCACGACAGCGTTTGCCAAGCTGGACAGCATCCAGATCCTGCGCCGTGAGGGTGCGACACAGACGGCCACCACTTTTGCCTACGGCGATATCGCCGAGGGCAAGCGACTTCAGCAGAACATCGTGCTGAAGCCCGGTGATACCGTACTTGTGCCCTGATCACGCAAGCGGACGAACAGGAAAAGCCGGAAATACGATGCACCATCGGCACGCCACACCTGCCGCAATATTACTGGCCCTGCTGCTGCCCGGCCTGCTCGTATCCGGGCAGGCACTGGCCTACTGGGAACTGATACCGCGGGTCGAGGGCGGTATTACCACCGAAACCAACCCGTACAACCGGCTGGATAACCAGGACTCGGACAGTGCTACCGGTGGATTTGCCGATTTTCGCCTGGACAGCGCATACCGGACACGGCGCGACGCCATCACACTCGTGCCGCGTTTCCGCACCTATCAATATACCGACTCAGACGACAGACTGGATGACGACGACTATTCGCTGGATCTCAACGCATCCCGCCAGTGGGATACGGCG